>NZ_JBOZCJ010000025.1:0-34709 GCF_051265215.1 Actinotignum stranguriae | reverse complement strand
GCGCGGGCCGTGCCCGCGCAGTACCGTAATATGCCGCTTGGCAGTGTTCCAGGTTTTACGGCCCGCTTTCCGGCCTGCGATGGAGAAGGCCGTACCGACTTGCTCATCGACCTCCCCACCCTCAAAGCTGCGTAGCTCACGCACATCCCCCACAAGCCGCCCAGCCTTACCCACCAAGTGAGAGTCTCGGCGAGCGTGGATATTCGCGGCTTTTTTACTGGAGGTATCGCGGATATTCATCGACGCAAGCACGCTCACAGCCCGCTCTTCTCTGTCACGCCCACAATCCCAGCCGGGTCATTTGTGAGTGCTTGTTTGTCGTTCGACCCCCAACACCACGCCCGCCCGGCATCATTTCTCGCGCAGGTGGCGAACCGCGAAGCAACGAGTGACGTCACCCGTGCATCACCAGGGAGGGTGACCTGGCGGGCCAAGCTCGCTTTATCACCTTGGGCACCGCCCCCGAGTTGTCCGTTGTAGTCCGTACCCCAACACCACACCCCGGTGTTCGTGAGGGCGCAGGCGTGAGCATCCCCCACCGCAACATCTTTCACCTCGAGGGCTTCGAGTCCCGAGACCGGCGCCGGTGCTTGAGTATCTGAGGGTTGAGAGCCTGCTTGGCTCCACCGGTTATCACCCCAACACACCGCGCCTTGGCCGCTGCTCGCGCAGGTGGTGTCCCCACCCGCCGCCAAAACTTTCACGTCCGCATCGAAGGTGTGGGAGGCGTTCTGGCCATGGTCGCCCGCACCGATACACGAAACATCTTTGCCGCGGGCTATGCACATGTGTGCCTTGCCGGTGGCATCCAGGACGCCCACCGCAGGCGTGGGGGTGGCTTCCGGCGTCGCAGGCACTGCCGACGTCGCCGGTGTTGGTGGCTCTGACTGCGCGGCGACGTCGCCGGTTGGGTTTTTCATAACCCAGAGAGCTGCCACCATAAGCGCGAGGCATACGAGGGCGGCCCCGATAGTGAGGTTGCGAGCCAAATTCCCACGGCCGGGTAGGCCGTTCCCGCTACGTGAACGCCGCCGCCGACCACCGGCTCCTCGAGGCGGGCTGGCCTCACCACCCGCGACCGGGGCTACCGGCGACGCCGGTAGCCCCATCTCAGGTGCCACCGGAGCCATTGGTTGTGGTGGCGCTGGTACCTCACCAGCACGCACCAATCCCACCACCCGCGCAAAACCCGCCCAGGCAGCAAGCTCGGGATAAACATTCGGATGCGAGGCGATATCTTCCAGGACGCCTGGCACGCCACCTTGAGTCGTGGCAATAATATAAAGCGCATCCGCCCCAACAGTTTGATCAATCATTATCAGGCCGCCTTGTCTTCGAATTTCGTGGAAAACAACTCATAGAGCCGGCTACTGGCTGGCATCGTGTTATCGAAAGGCACCAACACCCCACCCAAGCGAAGCAAGCCGCGCCCTGGGGCTTGGTTCGTGAAAAACGCCGCCTGCTCACCCGACAACTTCAAAAGATCAGCCAGGGCTGCGCCGTCGGTTGCTTGCTGGTTGAGTAAAAACAGGCCGTCGGAGTTGGAGAGCATGAGCCGCGCGGCCTTATTCGCCAGCAGTTCCTCGATGTTCTGGGTGATACCCGTCATCGAGGCACCCCACTTCCGCACCCGCTTATACATCGCCTCAAAATAAGAGGCAGCATGAGGATTCGAAAAAAGCGTATGGAACTCGTCCACGTACACCCAGGTACGTATGCCGGCCGCGCGGTTAGTTTTGATCCGCCCCCAAATCTCCTCCAAGACAACCATCATCCCGAACGTCTGCACGTCACGAGAAAGATCGGCGGTGTCGAACACCGTCACCCTGTTCGTGCGATCAATCGAGGTGGCGCGGGCAAACCCAGAAGCACTCCCGCTGGCATAAAGCTCAAGGCCGCGGGCAAGCTCCCTACCCTCACCATCTTCTTCCTTCGAGAGCGCGTCATATAAATCTGTGAGAGTCGGCGGCGGAGCGCCGTCAGTATTCAAATAGTCACGGTAGAGCCGGGCCACGCACCGGTCGATAATCGACCGCTCCGAAGCCGAAAGCCCCGCTTCTCCGCCCAGCAGCACCTCGAGGAGGGAAAGCACGACCCCGCACTTCTCCTGAATACTCTCCCCGCCCGCGCCCTTGTCTACCTCGAGCGGATTGATCGAGTCCGGTGAGCTAGACGATACAATCACCCGGTTCGCACCCATCACCGAAGCGAGTGGCACGTATTCGCGGTCAGGGTCAATAATAAGCAGCTCATCGGTAGGACGGCGCAGGAAAGTTTGTAGCATCGAGAACTTCGCGAACTGGGACTTACCCGACCCGGTGGTACCGAGAACGAAGCCGTTGGCGTTCATGCCCCGCCGCCGATCCGCAACGATCAAGTTTTTCGAGCGCGCATTAACCCCGTAAAAATCACCGTCGTCTTCCATCAGCTCGGCCGTCGTGAACGGCACCATGACCGCTAGCGCGCCGGTCGTGAGGGTACGAAACACCGGCAATCGACACACTCCCAGTGGCAAGGTCGCCCCGAGGCCGTCGAGCTGCATATACCGCAATGTCTCCAGGTTGCATGAGTGCTTCGCGGCGAGGGTTTTCACGCGCTCAACCCGCCCCGCAAGCTCCCCCTCCGTATCTGCCCCGACAGCGATCACTATCGTGGTGCGGAACAATTTTTCGTTAGAGCGTTCAAGCTGGGTGCGTAGCTCGGTTGCTTCCTCAAACGATGCCTGCAACTCATGCGGCATAAGATCAGCACTCAAACCCTGCTTCAAGAGTCGGCGTTGCTCGTTACCCCGCTGAATATCCATCCCCGCAATCTGAGCCTTAACAAGGTCAAGGCCCTTCTTTTGCGAGAGCGGGTCAATATGAATCGACACCGCCATATCCAGGGGCAAATCAGCCAGTTCGGCGAGCAACTGGTCGGAAATAAAGGCCGGGAAATCCCGCAACACGAGGCTCTGCCAAAGCCGCCCGCCCGCGTCCACATGATCACGCCCCACATCCAGCGAGAGAGGTGCCGCCACGTCTTTCGTTGTGAGGTTACTGGCCAGGAGCTGAGCGTAATCAAACCTCGGTGCATCCGGCCGCAGGAAATACGTCATCAAGGCCAGGCGTTCGCCTCCGTTTAGTTGGCGGGCCTGACAACCCTCAATCTCCCGAAGAGCAGCACTAGCGGTCGTGACCATGCGCGAAAGCGTGGTCTTAGCCTCCTCCACACCCTCCGCCTCGATAGTGAGGGTCACGTATTTACGGCTAACGCAATTATTACGCCCGGTGGCCAGGCGGGAGGAGATCAAGCTGTTGTATTCACTACGCCAATCGTCTACCCCGTCCCCACGCATAGCCAGGGCCACCCCACGCGCCAGCACTTCCTTATCCAAGACCTGGTTTACCAGCTGGATCTGCACGTGCGTCCCGGAAAGGTGTGAGTTAAGGAAGCGTGCGTATTTCTCAATCACGCCCTCCTGTACCTCGCTTGGCGCGAGAGAATAATTCACATCCGAGAGTTCAAGCGTCACCGAATAAGTGTTGCCGCCAAGCCAGGCCAGCCCGCTCTGGGTGAGCGCCTCGAAAGGAATTTTTGCTTGCACACTCCCCGGAGCAGCCGACATACCGCTAGTAGCCGCGCGCCGGCGACGCCGCCGGGGCGCGTTAGTTGTTTGTTTCGAAGGAGACGTACTCCCGACGAAGCCGGCTAGAGCGCCTGCGTCTTGCTGTTGTGTTCTTTTGCCCATCACTAAACCCCACATCATCTATCTGGTGGTAGAGGTAGCGGCGCCGCCCGAAACGGTACTCCCACGCATAACCCACATACTTTTCTGCGGGTATGCCCATCGGGCGCCACCACCCAAACATCGCCGCCGGAACCATCACCGCGAAAACGATCACGACACCGAGATCGTCAAGTCCGGCCCGCAAACAACCCCAATAAGAAAGGACAACTACCGGGAGGGCGATGCTCAACGCCCCGAGCTGACGCCACGAGAACCCAAACAAGACTTTCGGCTGGTAGGCCGTCACCTCGCGGTAAACATGAACCTCAAAAGCCATGGCTATATTGCGATGGTTTTGAAGAGCTGGGCGGCAGCCACAATCATGACCCCGCCAAGCGCCTGCCACATGCCAGTCTGGGTCTGCTGACCATCATGGCTACGCAAGCCCCCCGCCAGCGTGATCACGCCCCAAATAGCCCAAATACCACCACCTGCGGTAGCGAATTTAGTGAAGAGCTCGAGTACAGCATTCAAATCCATGGTCTTTTTCCTTTCAAAAACGAAAGCCTGATTAAGGGTGGTTATGCGGCGTGCTTCGCCACATACCCGCGCTTACGGGTAGCGGCCACGCACAGCCCGCCAGCCGTGATCGCCGCCAAAGCCAGATATGCGCTCGACGCCGAAGCGCTACCCGAATCAGCAAGCCGATGAGAAGCCGCAGCATATTTGCCCGAATACGAACCGGCAGAGCGCGCAGCGGCGCTATACACCCGCCCCTCATCGGTATCCCACTCATAAGAAGAAGACGCCTCTACGCCCGGTGCTTCATCCTCGACGCTCGGCAAAGTATCGCTACCTGCGTCAGGCGAGGGAACACCCGGCTCCGGGACAGGCTCCGGCGCAGGTTCAGGTTCAGGCGCGGGATCAGGTTCGGGGCTGGGCGGCACAGGAGCCGGCTCCTCGCCCGGCGTGGGAGGTGCAGGAGGTTCCGGCACGGGTGCCGGCTCGTCCCCCGGTTGGGGTGGCTCAGGAACATCTGGCACCGCCGGGCTGTCGTCTCCTGGCGTTGGCGGGGTATCCCCCACATCACTCGGTTCCGCCGCTCGAACGGAGGCCGTTCCCGCGTCCCTTACAAGCGGCGTCTCACCAGCCGCCACAGCCCCGGCCGTGGGAGCCGTTACTTCTGGTGCCAGCTCTGCCGCGTTGGCTGCCGGCAAAGCAAGGAAAGCCAACGTAGACACAGCAATAGCAGTCGTTGTTTTCTTCATTCTTTTACCTCACAAAAACGTTTATTTTCATGGCCACATGTTTCGAAAAAAGTGGGGGCTGGGCCGGCCAGCAATAGCCGGCCCAGCCCCTCTTTACCCGTGTACGCGCCTCGACCATGGAAAACACGCGCACACGGAGCACTTACTCACCCCGAGTTACCCCGGGTGAGTCTGGTTGGTTAGGCGCGCTTGCGGCGCACGAGCCACACACCACCAACAACCAGACCCGCGGCTGCGAGAGCAGCCAGGGTGATACTGGCGCCAGTGCGGATCAGCGAGGGAGGAGCCGGCGGCGTCGGAGGTGTCGGAGGTGTCGGAGGCGTATCTACGCTCACCGTCTGAGCGGAATCCTTCAGATCGTGATGGACCGAGATGGTCTTGCCGTCTTGGGTCACGGTTTCGAAGACCACGACTTTCTTGCCCGCGAGCTTGCTCGCATCGAAAGTGATGTCAATCGAGGCGCAGTCGTTCGCGGCCGCTGGAATAAACTTCGAGGTAACCGTCACCGGCTTGCCGTCCTTGTCGAGCAACGCATCGCCGTTATCCAACATCAACGCGGTCGTAATTTCATACTCGGTACCCGGCACCAACGTGCCGGAAACATCGCACACCTTGTCCGTAATCACGGCGTTAGGCACCGGCGCGATCACCTTGTCACCATCGCTCTTGTCGGTCGCGGTGGTTGCCAGCTTCGAGAACGTCACCGTCTGATTGAGATCGTTGATGTCGGCGTGGACAGCGATTTCACGACCATCCTGCGTCAGCTTCTCAAACGCAACCGTCTGCTTACCCGCAAACAGGCTTCCGTCCACTGTGAATACGACAGTGGCGGTGCCGTTCGGTGTCTCCGGCACAAACACAGCCGTGGAAACAATCTTGGTGCCGTTTCCGTCTTCGAGCGGCTTACCGGTTGCCTTATCCATCAGAGTTCCCTCAAGCACGTATTCCTTACCAGGCTTGAGATTCTGGTAAGAGACCGTATCGACAAGCTCCACCTTGTCGGTATTCGGCGCCACGTGCGTGTTCTCATGCGTCAAAGTGGTGTGAATCGACGGCTCAGGGGTGATGGTGAATTGCTCCGTCACGTCCTCGACGCTCGTCGTGAGTGGCTGGACGCGGTCATCACCAGCAAACGACGAAACGAAAACATAGGTGCCCGGCAGATTTTTACCATTAGCGTCTTGCTTCACCAACCAGGAAATTTCACCCACGCTGGGGTAGAAGCCGTTGCGGGCGGGAATTGTGACCGTTTCGCCGATCTTTTCTGCCCTATCGCGGTTGGCCTCGGTAACGGCAAGGCCGTGGGGGAAGAACAACACCTCATGCGAAATGGTCGCGGTGTCGGCCTTGAAACCCATCCCACCCGCGAAATCCGGATGATTAGCAGGGAGTCCCGTCACCCACACATCATCGACCAAATAGGTACCCGACTTGGTGTCGCGGATAGACAAGGTGGAGTCGATCTGTGCGGGGTAACGCACCGACGTGGTCTCGTCCGGCAGGCCAAACTGGTCGGCCCACCCTGGCTTAATCCACTTCGCGGAATCCGCGGGCTGGTCTTCAGCCTTGACTTCCCAAACCCAGGTGACAAACCCGGCCTTTACTGTGGGCTGCGAGAGCGTGGCCTTGATCTGGCCCGGCCCATTAGCTACGACCGTGACAGATTCAATCAGCTCCGCACTGGCCGGCACAGAGTCCGTGGTGGTCGGGAGTTCGGTCGGGGAAACATAATATGCGCTCGCCCGGTAGGTCACCGGCACGAAGGTGCCTTCATCAAACGACGCGCCAGGCGCAACGATGCGTGTCCATTCACCATCCCGATAAGCCGGGTCGGCCTTAGCCTCGAACGTATCGGACAACATTGTGCCCTTGTCGATTACTTTCGCGTCAGCCACGTTCGAGGTGCCGAGGGGGCGGAAGTCGAAATTCTCTGATGTCGTTTCTGCTTCCAGTCCGTAAGAATCCGCCCAGTTCTGGTGAATATACTGGCTGTTCGCGCCTTGCTTGGCTTTATCGACCGACCAAACCCAGCTCACGTAACCACGCTTGGGTGTGGTTAGCTTCGCTTCCAGCTTCTGGCCCTCACCCGTGGCTGTAACGTCCACGCTGCCGAGGACTTCGGCACCTGCTGGGATGGTGGTGCTGGTGGTGGGCTTTTCACGGCCCGCCCAATACGCGGTCGCGGTATAAACCACAGGAACCGGCTGGTTGTTTACCTGCGTCCACTGCCCATCACCATAGGACTTATCAACCGATGTGGTGAGAGTGTCCGAAATGGTGCCGTCAAGGTTGATCTCCTGGCTGGCGGCTTGGCTGGTGCCGGTGGGTTGGAAGTCAAAAATCACACGCCACGACGGCCCAGGCCCTGTGATGGTCTCAGGATCGTTCGCCGGTCGGTTGCCGTACGTGATCATGTCCTGGATGGAGCCATCTGAGCCGTACTTTGTGAGAGTCGTGCGGAACTTGGTTTTGTAAGCGTAATCCGCTTGAACAACGCCATTACCGCTGGCTTTCCATTCGAGAGTGATAGGGCGATCTTGTGTAACGCCCTCCCATACCGTGCTGCCGCTCTCCTTGAAAACGGCAGGCCCTGTGAGCGTGATTTTTACGGGGATATTGGGAACCCAAAAATCAGCGTTATCAGGATGAATACCGATGTTGAATAGCTTTCCCTCGCGTTGGCTCTCACCCTCTACGCGGCCGGCTTCGTAGCCGACGGCGGCACTGTTACGGGCCTCGGCAACGTATTGAATGGCTCGTGCCCACACGTCCGGCTGTTGGGTTTGCGTTGCCCCGGCGATTTCATGAGCCACCGAGGCGGTGTTCTCGAAGTTCGCGTGCATGAGCAAACCCAACGCCGCGAGATTTTCGTTATCTGTGGTGTTGCCCTGGTACTTGTTCAAAAGCCAAGCGGCCTGCGGTGTCGTGAGCGCCAGCTCGGGCACGTGCTGCGCGGAATCCGTCAAGGTCGCAATTGAAGTCAAATCATTCGGCCCCGGGTCGGCCTTCTTCCCATCAATACACCACTGAGGCGAAGCATCAATCCCTACCCCGCCAATCTGCGGAGTCTGGTTAATATGCGGCCCAAGCCGCAAAGCACCCGAGGCATTGATACCGATGAGGTCAATGCCGCGCCCAACCGTGGAATCGTAAGCCGCCATGGCACTCCCGCCAAGCAAGCTTGAAATTATCAGAGTAAATACCGCAAGGAGCGCGGCAAGCGTCCGGCCTCCTGGCCGGGCATGTGTGGTCGCTGCCATAATGGTAACGAGTCCTTTCTATATCGAAATGTTTAAGGTCATTGCGAAAAACTGGAGGGATTCACCGGCTCGGTGCTTGTTGGCGCAAGCACCGAGCCACCTTTTGGTTTTAGGGGCATTCGTAAGTCCAGCTATTGCCATTGGAATCCGTACCCGCGCAGAAATTACCTCCGGTCGAGGTGTCTACCCATCCGTCATTGTCAGCAGGGGCAGGCTCGGGAGCTGCGGGAGCAGGTGCTGGCGCCACCGGAGCCGGCGCAGGAGCTGCCTCATAACCAGAATCCGAGTTGTCGCTCCCCCACGAAGACGACACCGACGACGAAGACGCTGACGAGCCAGCCGAAGAAGCGGCCTGTTCGGGCTGGACTGCCTGGTCAGGCAACGCAACCGTCCCGATAGCGGCGCGAGTCTTATTCATCGCATCCTCCAAGTCATGAATCTGGAAACCCAAAGCCGCAACACGCTCTTGAACCTCACGCCACCGCATCTCACCGTGCTTATCTCGCACCCGAGCGCATTCTTCCTCTAGGCCGGCTGCTTTCTGGTTCATCGAGGTGATAATCCCACCATCAGCAACCTTGCCAGTCGCCTCACCAGCGAGCTGACGCGCTTCGCCCAAGACCTTCTCACACCGCTTCAAGACCGAGGTACCGTCCTCGCCCTTACCAGTCACATACCGAGTGACCTTCTTAGAGAAAGCCTCATCGAGTTCGGCCATCTTGGTTTCGAGTTCGCTACCCCACCCGCGCAACACGCTCACACGCTCGGAAATAGCGGTCGCAGCCGCGCGTGCCTCCTTAGCACCAAGAGTCTCGGCCTTGCGAGCATCTATAGGCTTGGCCAGTTCGCCCTCAATCGAGGCACGCAACTCAAGCGCCCTAAAACAGCTCTCGGGATTACCCCCGTCGTTAGAGCACTGGACAGGCTGGAAATCAACCGTCTTGATCTGTTCCTCCAGGGAGGTCTTCACTTCCGCATACTCCGCCGCCGCTCGCGTGTAGTCAGCACGGGCATCCTTAGTGGCCGATACCCCACGCAAATACAGCGCGATACCGACGATGAGCGCGATAGCGATAATTCCTATACCGGCAAGCACATACGCCTTCCGGTTCTTGATTCGGGTGATGTCCATGGTCTGGTTCTTCCTCGTAGTTTGCTTCTTCTCTTGTCTCTAATGGTGCCTTACCGTTACGACACTTTAAACACCCCGAAGCGTGTTTATGCGTTCGCGTATCGCGCGGAGGTTTTCCTGCCCGCCAACCTGGGAACCCACGCCACTCTTAGTGTCTGGTGGCTGGCGGGCAGGAAGACTAAACACCGCCAGCGAGGCCGCGCCCGGCTTTTCTTCTGGAGCCGGCGCTACCGGCGCGGGCGCTGGTGGTTGTTTGGTGCCGCGTGGCTGTTTAGACGCAATATGCCGGATCCGATAAATCACCAGACCCACTGGATTCTTCGCGTCCGCCGGGAATGGGTTGTTATTCAAAGCGTTGTAGATTGCGTGTTTCGTCCAGCCGTGATCGAGTGCTTCCTCGAGATACCCGGTGGCACGCTCACGACCCACCCCTTTCAGCAGATTCGCTAGCGGTGCGGGTACACACTCATCCACCACATCAACACCCGCAGGGACTTCGCGGCGTTCCCGACGCTCACGCACCATCCCCTGGCCCGTGCCGGTTGTGCTTGCGGTATCTGCCGACGCGGCTGCTGTGGCTTGCGTTGGAGAGGTTGTCATGGGAGTATCCGAGATCACCACCCGACCATCCGCGCCCCGGAACCGATAACCCGCGGCTTCCAGCTCCGAGAGGGCTTTACGGGTGCGGGCCTCACTCAAACCACGCCCCGCCAGTGCCCGATAACCCGCCGAAGCATTCTCACCCAGCCCCAGGCAGTAAACCGCCAACGCTAGAGCATCAAACGAGAGCCGCTCATCTTCCAGCAGTGCCTTGGGCACGCCGACGACACTGCGTTCAACGTGTGTGTCCATAACAACCTCCCTCCAAAAACCTCAAAAACCTAGTGTGTGGCTACCGCTACCGTTTGGGGTAGTTCGGCCAAGATCATTTGCCGCCACGCCCGAGAAAGCCGCGGGTCATCCCGAATCCGAGCCTCAAACACCCGAGCCTCACCCGGCGCAACCCTTTGCGCCTCGGTGAGCAGGCCGGTGAGTTCGTCCATCGAATACCCCCGCGCCGCCCGCTGGTTGGTTACTGGCGGGGAGGCAGCGATCTGGCGAATCCGATACGCCACCAAACCCCCAACATTCCGGACATCGCCCGGAATCGGGGAGCTATTCAAGAGCCGGTAAACCTGGCTTGCAGTCCAGCCCGCATCTAACGCGGCCCGCAAATCACGGGCCACCACTTGCAAGCGTGAAGGAGCAATAAACCCGGCCAGGCGCTCGGGAACACAAGACGCCACCACAACCGCATCCCCCGCCGCATCCACGCCCGGCCCCTGTGGCGTCGTCGAGTCCGGCCCGGCAGGTGCTGGCGTGTGGGTAGCCACGACAGTGGCACCCACCACGCCTTGCTGGCTTGGGTCACCATCCACACCAACCACACCCAAACGAGAATCATCTGCTGGCGTTTCAGGCCGGGCTGGTTGGTTGGATTTAATCCCTTCTGAACGTAGTGAAGAAGGGTATTGGTTTAAGGGGTACCGCTCACCGACGGACGATAACCGGTACCCCGGAGAACAATCACCTGTGGATAACCCGGTGTCGCCAACAGACACCCCCACGGTAGCGTTTTGGTTTTGGCGGTTTTCCGCCACTTCACTCCGAGGTACCGGAACCGGTACCCCGGCCACACCACCTATGGATAACCCAGGCATGTCGCTATGTGTATTCTCGTCACTGGAGGCTTCGTCCGTGCCGTCGGCGATGGTGATCGGATGACCGTCCACGTCCAGCTGGACGACTTCCTCACCATCGGGCCGCGGGGATACACACGCCACCACATCGCCGCGCACACTCTCCGGAACTTCAAGAAAAGCTTCCTCAAGACTGATCGGCTCACTAGAAAGCACCGTGACCGTCGCGAATGTTCCACGCCCACCAGCAACACGGAACCGATACCGCAAACCGGCAACCTCGAGTTCTTTGAGCGCGGTAGATACCGCACGCCGGCCGAGTCCGAAATGCCCGCTCATCGAGTCCCGAGTCTTCGGAGCGTGGGGTGGCATCGAGAGCATATAGACGAACAAGCCGAGCGTCGGGGCAGACAAGCGCACGCCCCACACGACATCATTCGTCATCCAGGTGCCGCCGCGGTTTTTCCGGGTAACGAAGAGATCACTACTCACGGGTGTTCACCTCCCCCGCTGTTCGTGTTGAAGAATAGGGCTGGCTGGCCCTCTAGGAGTACCGAAGGCCAGCCAAGCCCGCGCGCCAATGGGAAGCGCGCCCCCAACCAACCCACGCATAATAGAAGAAGCAAACCAACTATCAGCGTCGATGGAAGGGAAGAACATAGAACTACTGGCGGTTACCATGGGATTATCTCCAGCCACTCGCTGAGATTTTCCGCAGCGATCTGCGAGGACGCGGGCGGGAAAACCGTCTCTCGGGTAAGGATGCCCGGCGACGTGAAAGCCGCGACCTTCAAGCATTCCCCACCAAGCCACGTACCAATGCAGGTGTCCGTGCGGTTCGCGACTATAAGCCCCACAAGCGGGTCAATCTGGGAGTGGGAAACATACACATCCTCACCCTCGCTAGCGTTGGGGCCAAACGCCGGAGTCGTGCGGTAAGCCAGGCCGCACACCAGCCACGGCAAACACCAACCCCACAGCTCCTCCGGGAGTGCGTTCAGGTTGTAGCCCAGGCGAATCTCGCCGCCCTCCACGCACACCTTAAAATGCTCAAGCACCCGACACGCTTTATCGAAGTGTTCTTCGGGTACGCAGTCCACATCGAAAGCTACATACACCCACGGGTCACACACCCGCATGCCCAGTTCTGGCGAATACACGCCCTCATCGCCGATATTCAAATTCCAGCACTGAATAACAACCGACTGCCCCAACTCCAACGTCGTGTCCATGAGGTGCCTACCCGAAAATTTCCAACTGGCCCGGCAGAGCCGCGCCTGACACCTCGCCGGCATTATCCGGCGAAGCATCCTCCGCAACCGGCGCAAGAATACGATCAACCTCCGACTTAGGGATGCGCCATTGGCCGGACGGAAGTCTTACGGCGCGGATATCGTTCTCGGAGCACCAGCGTGTGACAGTAGTACGGCTTACACCCATAAGAGAAGCAACTTCTCTCGTCGTCAAAATCCGTTTAGGCACCATACCCCCTAGTTGCGCTACGCTCATCTGGTTGCAAGCCTATATGGTGCGGCCAGATGCGTCAAGACGTGCCAGTTGCGCGTGATGCGACTGGATGGTACGCTATAGGCATGTCAATCGCCGCTGAAGAACTAAATCTCACGAGCGACGAGGCCGTTGGCATTAATGTCATTCTCTGGCTTCGCCGTCGCGGAAAACAACAAATGGAGCTAGCGAACTGGCTCGGGCTCAATAAGGCAAGTGTTTCGCGGAAAACTTTGGGTAAAACTCCATGGTCAGTGCAAGACCTTGTTTCTACCGCAGCTTTTCTGGATGTGCCTATCTCCGCACTTCTTCCCGACTCCGTTGTAGAGGAAGAGCAAAAGAAAAAGGCCCGCACATCCGAAGATGCACAGGCCGTTCAGAGCCACCTGAGAGAATCGAACTCTCGACCTATTCATTACGAGTGAATCGCTCTGCCGACTGAGCTAAGGTGGCACGCTACCCGCGGCTAGCCGCACGGGCGGCCAGTTCACAAGGCAACAGATGCATACTACCCGGCTAGCGCGCGGGCGCGCAAACCCCGGCGCCGTGAGCTAGCGAACGTTGAGAGTCGGGCAGGGCCGCCAGCGGCAGGCGCGGCGGCGGCGTAAAAAATAAAAGCGCGTAAAGAAAAGTGTTGCTCCCCGGGGCGAGAGTCACATGAACTCGCCTCGGGGAGCAACATGGGGATTACAACATCCCCAGATGAGCACACCGACCACCACAACCGGCGGCTCAGGTCTATAAAGCTTTTTGACGATCAGCCCTGCTTGAAAGCCCATTCAAGAATGGCCACATCAGCACATACAAGCATAACGCCCCGGCGCTAAGGGAGCAAAGAATTGCGTTCCCTATTTATGTGCACAACTTCACTACGGGACCGTAACATCGTGAAATTTGCAGTAATTCCACGATGACCTGGGACGATAGGCCGATATGAAGCCGACGCCACGGCCGCTCGCTACGGCCGCTCACTGCACTAGCGTGCCGGGCAATTCAGATTTTCAGGGACGGCTCCGGTCAGGTAAAACTGGCGAATCGGATCGTCGATGCACCGGCCCGCGGTCCCGAAAGCAGTATGCCCATCGCCTTCCCAGGTCACCAGCACGCCGGATTCCAAATCCTCGGCTAGGGACTTGGCCCAAGCCTGCGGGGTAGCCGGATCATACTTGGTGCCAATCACGACGATGGGCGCCGCACCGGCGGCGCGGAAAGGCCCCGGATTTTCCTTCGCCTGGGCGGGCCACACCTGGCATAGATCCGAACCCGCGTAAGCATCCCCCAGCAGCGGGCCGTCCTTGGTGGCCCGCGCGGCTTCCTCTAGTTCCGCATCCGTGGCGGGCCGATAATCCGCGCAATTAATAGCCAAATTCGCCTCCGTGGAATTATCCAGGAAATGCCCATCGCTCGGATCGCGGCTCTGCCCCGTTAGAGCGATAAGCTGGAGAACCGTCCCCTTGTTCTGCTTATCAACCTCGGAAATCCCCTCCATCAGCACCGGCCAGAGCATCTTGCTGTAGAACGGAATGGTAAATGCCGATAGCGCCTGGGCTCCCGTGAGCGGCATATTCGGGTTCCCGGTGGGAATGGGGGTGGCGGTTGCGGCGTCAATAATGGCGCGCATGCGCGCGATACCCTCATCCACACTTCCCTTTAGCGGGCAGCGCGAACCCTGCTCCTGCTGGCACCATTCCACGAAACGACGCGCGGATTCTTCGAAACCACGCGTTTGATCGGTGGCGAGGCGAGCCGTTCCCAGGGTGGTATCGACGGCGCCGTCGAGCACCATGCGGCCCACCTGAGCAGGGAAGAGATCCGCATACTGCGCCCCGAGGAAAGTGCCGTAAGAATAGCCCAGGTAGTTGAGCGAACGATCCCCCACCAGGTGGCGCAACACATCCAAATCCTGCGCCGCCGAACGGGTATCAACATACTTGAGGTATTCGCCGTTTTTCTCCTTGCAGCGCTGCGCCACCCGCTGCGCATCCGCGGCTTGCTTGGCATCCGCTTCCGGATCGGAATCCGGATAGGTAGTATCCACAAGCTGCTGCAATTCCGCATCCGTGAAACAGGTAATCGGGGTCGATTCACCCACACCGCGCGGGTCGAAACCGATGACATTGTATTTTTCGACAACATCCTTGCCCAGAGAAATCGAAGCCGTGGGCAGCAAATCAAGCCCCGAACCCCCCGGGCCACCAGGATTAATAAAAATCGAGCCGACGGCGCTACCACTCGCCTCTTGTTTCCGCATCGATAATTCGATGGTCGCACCCTCCGGGTCCTCATAATTCATGGGAACCTGAACGCGAGCGCATTGATCTTTGCCGCAGGAGGTCCATTCCACCCGCTGCTCATAGAACCGGGCGAGCTGCGCCGGGTACTCCGGTAGCGCGCCGGTAGAAGTATCGGGGGTGCCGCCACGCACCAGGGCATTATTGGCACACCCGGAGACTAAAAGCAGCACGGCGCCGAGAGCAGCAAGAGTTCTTTTCACGTGTCTAGCGTACGGGAGCAAGCTGATAATAGGCAGGAGGCCGCGGTAATTTCGCTAGCCGTGCAATTACTAAATTTTCGCGTCTGAGGCATTGCGCGGGTGCACATACTCTGACACACTAAATGTGATACTCACTACACATCTTCGGATGTATCGCGGTCGTTTATTTTCAACGCCACTGAACGGTGTCCACTGGCGCCGCCGTGAAAGGCCGCGGATGCAGAGGGTGCGCCGGAACGTCCCGGCAGGTAGATGGATATCGCGTGCGCGCTGTGCAAGCGTGCCCAAACATAGGAGGAAGAATGAAGGCTATTCGCTACTACGGCAAGGAAGATGTCCGGCTTGAGGATATTCCTGAACCTGAACTCCAGCCGGGAACCGTGAAGATTTCCTTGGCATATAACGGTATTTGCGGCTCTGATCTGCACCTGTATTTTGATGGGGTCATGCCACCGGCTCCCTCGGCTGATGAACCGCACCCCATTTCCGGAGAAACTCTCCCGGTGGTTTTCGGTCACGAGTTCTCCGGAGTTGTGGATGAAGTTGGCGAAGGCGTGACCAAGGTGAAGGTCGGGGATCGCGTCGCAGTGGAACCGTTTATGGTATGCGGGGAATGCCCGGCCTGTAAGAAGGGCATGTACAACCTCTGCGAAAAGATGGGATTCATTGGAATTTCCGGACGCGGGGGTGGCCTGGCTGAGAAGATCGTGGTGGAAGAACGTTGGGTTCATAACGTTGGAGATATTCCGCTCGATCAGGCCGCTCTTATCGAGCCGCTCTCCGTTGGTCATCACGCTGTCGTGCATGCTGGCGCTGCTTTCGGGAAGGCTGAAGGCAAGGTCGCCGTAGTGGGCGGAGCCGGTCCTATCGGGCTGCTCACCGCCTCGGTTCTCAAGGCCTACGGCGTGAAAACCATTGTTTCCGAACCGTCCGAAATTCGCCGCGCGAAGCTCGAGGAAGTGGGGGTTGCCGATCTTATCGTCAACCCTGCGGAAGAGGATCTGCTGGAGAAGGTGAAGGAATTTACCGACGGCGTGCTCGCGGACTTCGCTTTCGATTGCGCCGGTATTGCCGCGGTGGCCGATCAGCTTCTCAGCGTGCTCACCACCGGCGGGCACCTCGAAGTGGTAGCTCTGCACGCTCATCCCTTCGAGCTGGATCTCATGGGTGCCATTATGATGCCCGAACGCTCCATCAGCGCGTGCATTGGCTACTGCAATGATCACGAACCGGCCATCAAGCTGGTGCAGGAAGGCAAGGTCAACCTGGAGCCGCTCATCACCTCGAAGATCACCGCGGATCGCATTGTCGAGGATGGGTACAAGCGCCTGCGGGGTAATCCGGGTGAAGTAAAAATCCTCGTCTCGATGAAGTAACCCACTGAAGTAAGCGGTAACGTCAAGCTGGCGGGCCGGTACAGAAGCTATTCCTCGGGGGAAGACGAGGGAAGGTTTCTACCGGCCCGTTAGTTTGCTTGAGATGGTTGCGCTAGCGACGGCAAAGCGAGCTCGATAAACATCGCTTCGAGGGCGAGCTGCGGGGCAACATTCGCGGCCAGACGCCGCCGCGCCCGCGCCACCGCATCCATGCGCGCCACCGAGAGTTCCGGGGTGGAGGCAGCCGCAGCCGCGATGATCTGTGTTTCAAAATCGGCATTAATGAGTTCGACGCCGGCATCAACCTGCACCGCTAGCACATCACGATAGAGAGCCAGAACATCGAGCATGGCCCGGTCCAGATAGTCACGGTCCTCCCGCACCGCCCGCTTTTTTCGCTGTTCCTCAAAAGCGCGGATCTGAGCGCGCTGCGAGGCCGAACCGCTCTCCCGCTCCCCCAGGCCGATGCTCGCTCGGAATTCCGCGAGCTCGGTATCGGTTTCGGTATCAGCCGCCGCCTTCGCGCCCTTTTTCGAGGCGGTGCCAGAGTGCGCGGATTTCGAAGCAATATTTTTCGACGCCGCACCCGCGCTCGCCGGGTAGCGATCAAGGAGATGTTGGGCAGCGACCACCGCATCTGATGTTCCACCCAAATCGAGAGTTTCCCGCAGTAAAGCCGCGCGCTCTGCCGCAACCTGCGGATCACGAAGTAGTGCGCGAGCCCGCCCAATATGGCATTGAGCAATACGCGCGGTTGCGCGAGCTGTGCGCTCATCCACCTCGAATTCTCCGGCCAGGAGCTGGGCAACCGCCTCTACGCTCGGAACCTGGAGGGCCACGTGGCGGCACCGGGAACGAATGGTGGGGAGCATATCCTCGGGCGAGGCAGTAATCAGAATCCACACGGTATCGCGCGGAGGCTCCTCAATTGCTTTGAGAAGCACATTCGTGGTGCGTTCCAGCATGCGGTCCGCGTCTTCAATAATGATGATGCGCCGCCGGCCCACCGAGGGGAACGTATAGGAAGATGCCACCAGCAACCGGGTTTCTTCCACCGAAATTGTCACCGAGCGCGGATCCATCCGGATTACATCGGGATGGGTGCCGCCCAGCGTGGTGGTGCAGGCATGGCAGTGCCCGCAGCCGGGCACTGGGCCGGTGCATTGCACGGCAGCCGCGAAGGCCAGCGCGGCCACTGACCGACCCGATCCGGGCGGCCCGGTAACCAGCCATGCTTGAGCCATTGCCGCGCTGCTAATATCCGTCGTCGTACTAACATCCAGTGCCGTATTTAAATCCGCAGCCGTATCCGTATCCGACGCGGCCACCGCATCGGTAGCGGCGCGCGCAGCAGCCGCGGCAACGGCCGGACCGCGCAGCTCCGGGTCATCGATCCGCGAGGCCCAGGCCGCTCGCTGCAAGAGCTCGGCAACCGGCCGCTGGCCAATAAGCGCATCGAAAACACTCATGAGGTTTCTCCCGCGGTTAGCTGAGGCGCACCGCGATCCGCCAGCTCTTCGAGACCCGCCAGCAAACTTTCCACCCGCGCAATAATCTGCGCGGCAAGATCAGCAACGGTATCACGCGCGTTGAGCACCAGGTAGCGCTGCGGATTATCCGCCGCGAGCGCGAGGAAATTCTCGCGCACCGCCCGGTGGAACTCCCGGCCTTCCGACTCGATCCGGTCATACTGGCCATCGTCCGCGCGCGCTAAGCCTTCGTTTTCCGGGATGTCGAGGAGCACGGTGAGATCCGGCCAGAGTTCTTCGGTAGCCCACTCGGATATCGCCCGGATTCCCCCGCCCAGATCACGCGCCCCACCCTGGTATGCCAGGGACGAATCAATATAGCGATCCGAAAGCACGACCGCCCCGGCCTCCAGACCCGGGCGAATAACGGAAGCGACATGCTGGGCACGGTCCGCGGCGTACAGAAGGGCTTCGGCTCGCGGGCTGACGGCACCCCCGTGCAGGAGTAGCTCCCGAATCTGGGTGCCGAGCATGGTTCCCCCGGGCTCCCGGGTTTGCACAACGGTATATCCCCGCTTGGAAAGCTCCGCGGCAAGCAGCTGCAACTGGGTTGTTTTCCCAGCTCCATCCCCGCCTTCAAAGGTAATGAATGCCCCGCGCATTTATGCCTTCTCGGTGGTCGATCCGGTAACGGATTTTTTCGAGCTAGACTTTTTCGCCGTGCTCTTTTTCGCCGTCGTTTTCTTCGCGGCGGGAGCCTTAGCCGTGTTCTTCTTCGCCGCCGTACGCCGTTTTACCGGTCCCTTCGCGCGCCGATCCGCAAGCAGCTCGTAAGCGCGCTCGGGGGTAATATCCTCCACGGTATCGCCCTTGCGCAGGGACGCATTCGTTTTCCCGTCGGTCACGTACGGACCGAAACGGCCCTCCTTGAGCACCACCGGAGCTTCGGTCACCGGATCGGTCCCCAGCTCCTTGAGCGGGGGCTTAGCGGCTGCCTGCCCGCGGCGCCGCTTGGGCTGGGCCAACAACGCCTGCGCTTCTTCCAGGGTGATGGTGAAAATCTGCTCCTCGGTTTCCAACGAGCGAGTGTCTTTCCCGTGGGTAATATACGGTCCGTATCGCCCGTTCGTCGCGGTGATATCCACACCGTCCTCGCCCTGCCCGATCACGCGCGGCAGGTGCAACAAACGCAGGGCCTCTTCCAGCGTGACAGTTTCCGGCTGCATGGATTTCAGCAACGAGGCCGTGCGCGGCTTCGGTGCCTTTTTGGAGATTTTCCCGGTGGGCGTGAGCGCAACTTCACCTTCGCGAATAATTTCAGTCACGTACGGCCCGAAACGTCCAGATTTTACGACGACGCGCCGCCCGGTTTCAGGGTCCTCGCCCAGTTCACGTCCATCGGAGGATGCCTTCTCCAGGATGTCATGGGCGGCCTCAACCGTCATTTCATCGGGGGCCATGCCTGCCGGCACTGAGGCGCGCTTATCGGAACCTTCCACTTCCAGATAGGGCCCGTATTTTCCGTTGCGCAGGGTGATCCCCTCCCCGATTGGAGTGGAGTTAATGGCTCGCGCATCAATATCGCCAAGGGATTCAACCCGCCCTTCCAGGCCCGGTTTATCGCCATCTCCCCGCCAGAATTTCGACAGGTAGGTCACCCGATCCCCGCTACCCTCTGCAATTCGGTCGAGATCGGTTTCCATTTGCGCAGTGAAATCATAATCAACCAGGTCAGGGAGATTTTCTTCCAGGAGGCGCACCACGGAGAAAGCGGTCCAGGTAGGAACAAGCGCCTGACCGCGGTGCTCCACATACCCACGATCAGTAATAGTGGAAATCGTGGAAGCGTAGGTTGAGGGGCGCCCGATACCCAGTTCTTCCATCTTCTTCACCAGCGACGCTTCGGTATACCGCGGCGGAGGGAGAGTTTCGTGGCCGGTGGCTTGCGGGGCACTCACCGGCAGTTCCTCCCCTTCTTTCACATCCGGGAGCCGGGCGGCATCCGTGGCTTCGTAACGATTGGCATCCCGGCCTTCTTCGTATGCGGCTAGGAACCCGGGGAAAGTAATCACCGTTCCGGATGCGGAGAAGGTGGCGGTTTGTGCTCCGGCCGCACCACCAACCGGCACATCAATTTTTAGAGAAACCGTCTGCCCACGTGCGTCTTCCATCTGGGATGCAACGGTACGTTTCCAAATAAGTTCATAAAGTCGGAAATCGGCACCCGAGAGTTCACCGGCCACCATCTGCGGAGTGCGGAAATGATCACCGGCCGGGCGGATAGCTTCGTGCGCTTCCTGCGCGCCCTTCGCCTTCTTACCATAGAACCGTGGCTTTTCCGGCAAGCTAGCCTGCCCGTACAATTCCTTGATCTGGCTACGGGCCGCGCTAATTGCCTGCGCGGACAGGTTCGTGGAATCGGTACGCATGTAGGTGATATAGCCCGATTCGTACAGCGACTGGGCTATCCGCATCGTTTGACGCGAAGAGAGACGCAGTTTACGCCCGGCTTCCTGCTGCAAGGTTGAGGTAGTGAAAGGTGCGGCAGGACGACGGCGATACGGCTTTTCGTCCCGGCTGCGTACCGTGCCCCTCGCGCCTTCGAGGGTTTCTGCCAGCTGACCAGCCAGCTCAGCGTTGAGAGCCCGTACGCCGTCCTTAGTCGCCTTGGCGGATAGTGCGCCGTCGTCGCCAAAATCTTTACCGGAAGCAATCCGTGCGCCATCAAGAGAATGGAGGGCTGCTTCGAATTGTTCGGACACACCGAAGGTGGCGGTCACGTCCCAGTACGATGCGGAAACGAAAGCCATGCGTTCGCGTTCGCGTTGCACAACCAGGCGAGTGGTGGCGGATTGGACGCGGCCGGCGGAAAGCCCCGCGGCGACCTTGCGCCACAGCAGGGGCGAGACTTCGTAACCGACCAACCGGTCGAGGATACGGCGCGATTCCTGGGCATCTACCAGCTGGGTATCGAGCGCGCGGGGTGTTTCCAGGGCACGGGAGATCGCTTCGGGAGTGATTTCGTGGAAAACCATCCGCGAGGTGGGAACTTTCGGCTTGAGCACCTCGTAGAGATGCCAGGCGATCGCTTCTCCCTCGCGGTCCTCATCGGTTGCCAGGAAGAGTTCGTCGGCGTTCTTCAAAGCTTTCTTCAGCTCGGCAACCGTTTTGTTCTTCCCGGCAGAAATAACGTAGTAGGGCGAGAAGTCACCGTCCACATCGACAGCGAAGCGCCCGTAGGGTCCCTTCTTCATGTTGTCGGGTAATTCCGAGGGCTGAGGCAGGTCTCGAATGTGCCCCACGGACGCCAGCACCTCGAAATCCTCACCCAGGTACCTGCCGATCGTGCGCGCCTTGGCGGGAGACTCCACGATAACCAGCTTCGTCACAACTGCATCCCTCACTACTCACGGCGTGACACGGCCACGCCTCCAACACATATTTTGTGCCCTGTTGTCACACGGTAGCACGCCCGCGGCGAAAACCGATGCTCGTCACGGGAACTCTCTTGTTTATCGCCTAGTTCCCAGTTCCTGTTCCTTCGATCAAGAACCCGGTGGCGATGAGCTCGCGCACCGTCTCGAGGAGACGGGTTTGGACATCCGCGCTCTCCTCTCCGTAAATACGCGCAATCGCCTGACACAGGGCGCTCACGCTCAACTCACCATCGCAGGCGCCCACGAAAGCCGCGACTTGGGAATCAGCCGGGAGGGTCTGCTGGAATCCGCCCGTGTGCGCGAGAATAATACGTAGCGGATCGGCCGCCCCCGGGTCATAAAACCGATGTTCGATCACCTCGGTGCGGGTCAGGGTGCGCTGTGCTAATTCCTCATCGGGGGCGGCCACCAGGTGCCGGTTCTTCCAAACCCGCTGAATATGCTGGCGGATATCGCCCTGGGGGCGGCCCGGTATTTCCTCGGTGCGGATCATGGGTTCGCGAGCGGCAGCCGGGCGGGAGAGGATCCCGTATCCCAGACTGATCGCGCGTATCCCACGCTCAGCAAAATCATCGAGCCAGGCGCGATACGCCTCCTCGTATCCGGTATCGCGCGGGCGCAGGCCACCATCCCGGAGCCACATCTCTACATAGTGAGCCGGATCGACCTCATCACGCGCAATAAACCAGGCATCGAGGCCCGCCACCCGGGCCCACACCTGCGGGTGGGTATCCCAGGAGCAGCCGTCTTCCACTTCCCAATTCCCCAAAATATAGGCAGTGCCGGTATCTGTGAGGTGGGCGGGAAGCGCGGAGATGAGTTCAGAAAGGAGTGTGTCCCCACCAAATCCACCGTCGCGATACTCGAAATCGACTTTTTGCCGGACGGCCGCGGGGGTGATAACAAAAGGTGGATTGGACACGATGGTGTCAAAACGCCCCTCCACCGGTTCGAAAAGAGAACCGTGCAGTAGTTCTACCCGTACGGCCGCGAGCGCGATATTTAGGGCGGCGAATTGCAAAGCTCGCGCAGAAATATCGGTGGCAACCACCTCGCAGCCTTGCAGTGCGGCGCTAATGGCATGGATTCCGCATCCCGTTCCCACATCCAAAACCCGTCCCCCGCTATAGGTGACGATATTCGCGAGGGTGCGGGTGGCCCCACCCACCGGCATAACGTGGTGGGCTCCGGGTACCCGGCCGGCCAGTTCCCCAAAATCGGAGGCGATAAGCACCTCGGTACGGGTGATACGCCGGGTGCCCCTCCTAGTAATGTCTAGCGGAACGGGAACCACTTGGAAGCGGGCCCGATATCCCGGGTTGCTGACCGCGAGCAGGGCATCGCGCGTGACCCGATCCCCGAAGGTGGCGGGGAAGGCGCTCTCAAGTTCTTCTGCGCTGAGAGTATCGCCGAGAATAAGGAGACGGACTTGGCAGGCCAGGATCTCCGCTTCGGTATGCGGCGCAGTGGCCTGGTGGCACACGTTTTCGCATGCGAGAAGAGCGGGAATGCGCTGTTCGCGGCGCATGGCAGCGGTGGCTTCGGGGCCGAGCAGGGTCGAGATATGCGCGGTGGTATAGCCTGTGAGATCTTGACGTAACGTGGTGGCGAGGCGCTCGGGGGCGCCCGGGACAAAGAGCTCCATGCCATAACAGTAAACTGCCCGGCCGTGTTGAGGAAAGCCCCGGGGAGAGAAACGGGAACTAGCGTGGCTTTCTTTGGCCCTCAACCCCATGGCTCTCGGCTCCATACCTCGCAGTTCTTTGGCCTTCGGTACCTCATCGGGCACACTACACATATGCGTCTCCTATCCGTTCTTGAAGAATCCGCCACCGCGGGACAGTTGGTAGCGCTGCGCAAACAAGATGCCCGCCCCGCGGGAGTAGCCGGGTGGCCCGCGTGGGTCAGCCCGCGGGTAATAAGCGCCTGCGCTAGCCACGGTGTGCCACAGCTGTGGAAGCACCAGGTCCGCGCCGCGAATCTCATTCACGCAGGTATCCACACGGTAGTGGCCACCGGGACCGGTTCGGGGAAATCTTTGGCGGCGTGGGTGCCGGCGCTCACCGAGATGCTGGGCCCGCGTAGCTCGACTAGTTTGGCGCGGGTAAGCGCTCCTCCCACCGTGCTTTATCTTTCCCCGACCAAGGCTTTGGCGGCAGACCAGTACACCTCGTTGCGGGCCCTGGCTCGAGATGTTGATTCCCGGATCACGGTGGCTACCGCAGACGGGGATGCCGACTCGGAGGAGAAGACTTTCGCGCGCGACCACGCCGATATTGTGCTGACCAATCCCGATTTCGTGCATCACGCGATGCTGCCCCAGAAAGACCGATGGCAGCGGATCTGGCGCGGGTTGCGGATGGTCGTTGTCGACGAATTTCATTCGTATAAGGGGCTCTTCGGAGCGCACGTGGGTCATGTGGTGCGCCGGATTTTGCGTATCGCAGCATTGTATGGCAGTCGGCCCACAGTTGTTTTCCTGTCGGCAACTGCCGGAGAACCGCAGGAAACTGCCACCAGATTTATCGGAACGGCCTTTGGCCCTGTCGAAGCGGTAACAGATGATGCCTCCCCGCGCGGCGAACGTACCATCGCCTTGTGGCAGTGTTCTCCTGTGGACGACGACGAGACCGACCATATTCTTTCCGGGCAGGTACGGGAAGGTGAGGGAGAAATCGTGCGCCGCTCGGCCACGGTAGAGGCGGCCGATCTCACCGCTCGTTTCGTGGCAGAAGGGGCGCGGGTTCTCACCTTCGTGCGTTCGCGGGCCGGAACCGAACGGGTAGCTGGGCTGACCCAAGAGTTGTTGCGCGAAGAACACAAGTCTCTGGCCCAGGCGGTAGCGGCTTACCGCGGCGGGTATCTTCCTGAAGAACGCCGTGATTTGGAGCAACGACTTCGTTCTGGAGCATTGCGGGCCGTGGCAACAACCAATGCCCTGGAATTGGGTATCGATATTTCCGGACTGGACGCGGTTATTCTCACCGGGTGGCCCGGAACAACGGCCTCGTTTAACCAGCAGGCGGGACGCGCCGGGCGGGCGGGAAGTTCCGGGCTGGCTGTCTTTATTGGAACCTCCAATCCTTTGGATCAGTATCTTCTGGCCCACCCGGATACGGTACTGAGCACGGGCGCGGAGGCCAGCGTTTTCGATCCGCTCAATCCGAATGTTTTGACCGGGCAGGTGTGCGCAGCCGCCGCCGAGCACCCGTTGAACGAAGGTGATGCTGCTATTTTCGGACTCCCTGATACTTCGCTTTTCGACGACCTGAGCGAGCAGGGGCTCTTGCGCCGCCGCCCCGGCGGGTGGTTCTGGGGGCATGCGGGGATTAGCGCTCACGAGCTGGTGAACCTGCGCGGCGAGGCAAGCACCGTGTCCATTGTTGACGAAGAAGACGGGAACGTTCTGGGGACGGTGGATGCCACGCGAGCAGATACCACCGTGTACCCGGGGGCTATCTACATACATCAGGGCATTCCTTTCGATGTACAGACTTGTGATGGTGAAGTGGCTATCGTGCGGCATCGACCCCAGGATGATCTGCGGACCTTTGCCGCTGAAGAGACAACCGTGAAGATCCTCCGTTCGCGCTCCCGTACCGCCACCCGGCTCGGGACCTGGGCCTGGGGGGATGTGGAGGTATTCAATCGGGTCGTCGGATACCACCTGCGCCGGGCCCGCGATGGCATGTACCTCGGGTTTCACCCCATTATTCCGCGAGAGCGCAGCATGGAGACGTGCGGAACATGGTGGACGATGGCATCCCAGGATCTGGAGGAACTCGGTATCCCTGCCGCGGATGTTCCCGGTGCTTTACACGCCGCTGAGCATGCCGCAATCGGAATACTCCCCCTCTTTGCCATCTGCGACCGGTGGGATGTGGGAGGCCTGTCTACCGCGTACCACCCGGATACCGGAACGGCCACCGTGATTGTCCACGATGCTGCGGCCGGAGGTTCGGGATGTGCCGAACGGGGATATCGGGCCGGCCGGCAGTGGATCCGCGCCACGCGAGATGCCGTGGCCGGTTGCCCGTGCCAGAACGGATGCCCGCGCTGCGTCCAATCCCCGAAATGCGGTAATAACAATGATCCCCTGTGGAAAGAGGGCGCGGTGCTGGTGCTCAGTGCCTTGAGTTGTGCACTCGATGAGCTGGAGGTCGCGGAGTCGGAGCCGTGACCTCGCTCAATAGGACCTGCCCGCGATGTTACTCGGACCGTTACTGGCACCGCGCGAGCCCGGGTGCGTAGCCGAATCAAAAATACTTCTTCGGTTTCGCTGCATTCTTCGACAATTGAGCCATCGCGCTGCGCGCTACGCTCGCTCTTAGTGCAGGCTTCGGTTAGTGACCAGCCCTGGTTAATCACCCGCTCGGCTGTTTGCAGGGCAATAACATCTGCCGTGGCGCGAGCGTCCATTCGCGCGATTACCACGGTGCAGGCGGTGAGCACCGCTCCGGTCAGCCCCAGCACAAGGGCTATCACCCCTAGCGCGAGCACGGTCCCCGCGCCCCGCTCAGAGGCCCGACGCGGAACCCGGGACCAGGTCCGGAATAAATCCCAGTGCCGGACGCGGGACGGATCCCGGTGCCGGACGCGGCTTTCCCTTCGACACATGAGATAGAGCCGGTACCATTCGCTCCAGCTATCCCGCCATGAGACTCTCACGTTCCCAGCACTCCCGGTTCCAGATCTACAGAAGTGCTTGCTTCCATAGTGATACCCAGGGCCCGCAGGGGGCCGGTTGCTTGGGCACGCACCACCACGTTCACGTGGTCTTCCGCGCGTTGCAGGTACAACTTGGCCCGCGGTGGGAGTTCGCGAGTGCGCAAGGCCTCTTCACTTTCCCCGCGCGCGGCAAGGACCGCAATATCGTGGGAGGCGCTGCGCAAGGAGATGTATTGGGCCCCGGCGCTCAGCGCCCCGAGCGCGAGCAAGAGGATAATGAGTACGCTAACAATCCCGAGGGCCACTTCTACCGTGACCATGCCCGCTTCCCGGTTCTCCACGCCGTAAGGCCGGCGCAAAATGCGGGAGAGTTTGCGGGAACGGATCTCCCGGCGACGGCAAGCGCAGGGAATTGCTATATGCCCGCGCGCCTCAATGACCTCATGGCATTGCGCACATAAACGCCGGCGTTCCCGGAATCTGTGGGACCGGTGGGCCCGCTGAGCTGGCTGGCTGGCTAGAAGTGCGCCCTCACCGGCCGTGCCCCGCGGCAAAGAAGGTAACTCCTGGCATTGCTCGGAGGAATGCTTCGATATCATGACGGGCCTTTCTCTTTTCTGTGAAGCCGTGGGCCTCCCACCGGGGCCGATGGGAACCTGGACTTCGGTTTAGGCGATATTGAGCCCGCGCCGGAAAATCCCGGCGATCAGCTCACGCATCCAATCCTGCTGGGAGAGCCAGTAGAGGATGCCGGCGATAGCGCAGGCTCCGAGCGTTCCGACAGCGTATTCGGTGGTGGTCATGCCCGCTTCCGGATGGGATTTTCCCTCCAGGAAAGTGCTGCCCGGGTGGGTGGGGAGAGTTGATCTAACGGGGTTGAGTGCCGTGGTCATAATGGTGCCTTTCTTATCTGTAACGAGCTGTGCCGTGCCCATGGGTGGATGTGGTTGCCGGACCCCACTGCCCGCAGCCCAGGGCTGGGCTAGGGGCTGCTCGGAACGTGCTAGGTCCGGCTCTGCTAGTCTTCCGCGCCGTACACGCTCCCGCATCCGACGCCCACGCGCCTGTGGATAATCGTCCCGTATGAGCGTTCTGGGGATACAAGGGGATAAAGCAGGAACGAGCGTGGCGCGCCGTCGCAATTTAGCTTCGTTCACACGGTTTCCTTTAGCCGCCTTCGTTCACACGGCTGTTATTGGAAAAGACCGGCGGCTGCACCACCCACCGCCGGAACAATTCCCACGAGAATAAATGCTGGTAGGAAACACACGCCTAAAGGCACCACAAGGCTATTGCCGAGTTCGGCCGCCGCGCGGCGCGCTTCTCTAGAACGACGACGCCGGTAGCTGCGGGCGGCCGTGCCAAGCAGAGTGAGCGGGGCTACCCCATTCTCCCAAGCTGGCTGGAGGGCCTCGCGCAGCAGGTGGGCGCGTGGGTGTATTCCATCCCACGCCTCGGCCCAAGGTGCGCCCAGCAGGAGAAGCTGCGCCGTCGTACCGACATCAAGGTGGGCGTATTCTTCAGCGACGGCGAAAGATACCGCTTCGAGTGCGGCCGGAAGTGAAGCCCCGGAGGAGAGAGCCACCCGCGCGAGGTCTGCCAGAAACGCCGGGTCGGAGGGAGGTAAGCGCCGCCCGGCTCGCGGCGCCGCTCCCGGCCGGGATGGAGCATCCTGCCCGCCCGCACCCTGCCCGGCAGCGGGCATCCACACCCGGGCGAGAAGAAGAACCAGGAGACACAGGATCAGCCCCATTGCTCGGCTTTCCTGACCAGGCGACGCATCCATACGATACCGGCCACCTCGCAGATGAGCGCCAAAGCAAAGCAGCATCGCCCGATCGGGGTTTCAACGAGGAAAGTGACGGGATTACCTCCAAAAAACGAGCCGAGGAGCATGCCGAAAAGGGGCATGGCGGCGAGCATTTTCACGGCTGACCGCGGCCCGGCTAACGCGATGCGGCGCTCACCTAGCGCATCGCTGGATTCGGAGAGCGCCGCCGCGCAGTTCTCGAGAATGCGAGCTGCCGATGCTCCGGTGTGGTGAGTGAGCCGACACACTGCAATGAGCGCGGGAATGCCGAGGAGGCCGCGGGCCCGGCGCGGATTACGGGGCGCCCGCTCCCATAGCTCTCGGAGAAGTAAGGGAACTCCGACCTCGTCGATCTGGCCGGCATGGTCACCTCTCATCTCACTCGTAGCACCGGTTCCTGAGCTGTCCGCACTCTGCTCAAAACGGGCGAGCGCGGTGAGCCAAGCACGGCGGTGATCAGCGCCCGAATCAATGCGGGCCGCGACTTCCACCGCGAGCAGGCCGGCGTCAAAACTGGGCGGGGAATCACGCTTGCGCCGGCTCCGCGGCACGCGCTGACCACGCCTGCCACACCCATCACGGCTGTCACGGCTGGCTATTTCGCTTCTCGGGAAGAAGAATGAGTGGAAGGTCATCTTGCCGGCACGATCCCAAGGAACGCCAGCATACGCGCATACGCCCAGAAGAATGCCGAGCACCACCAGAATTACCATGTCACCTCCAGTCCTAAACGCGAACCCAGGGTGGCCCACCCGGGTCCGGCGTGGATAGTGCCATCGGCACCCACCGCCAAGGCATCCGGGGCTTCAAGACTGCCATTGCGGCTGCGGAGGATAGCCACGCGGGTGATGCGCCGGAGTGGCCCGTGGCGTTCAATAGAAATAATGGCGTCGAGGGCCGCGACCGCCTGTGCGGCGACCACCGCGGCAGACATTCCTGCCAATGCGCCGAGAGCCACGAGGCGGGCGGGAACATCGCGCGCCGAATTGGCATGGATGGTCGCCCATCCCCCTTCGTGCCCGGTATTGAGTGCGGTAAGGACCTCACGCACTTCTTCTCCTCGGCATTCCCCCACCACGATCCGATCCGGGCGCATCCGCAAGGCGGCCCGCACCAATTGACTCATGGTAATTTCACCGTGGCCTTCCACATTGGGGCGGCGAATTTGCAGGTGCAACACATGCGGATGCGCGGGCCGCAATTCCGAAGCTTCCTCAATAATGATGAGCCGTTCGGTGGCAGGTACGCAGCTGAGCAGAGAGGCTAATAATGTGGTTTTCCCCGATCCGGTAGCACCGGCAACCATGACGTTAGCGCGCTGCTCCACCAGGGCTCGCAAGACCGGCATAAGCGCTGCGGGGAATGTGCCCGCATCCTGAAGCTCGGCGAGCGTAAAGGTGCGGGCCCGTTGGGTACGCAGCGATATCGCGGCTCCTTCCGCGGCCAGCGGAGCGAGGACCGCATGCAGGCGCGTTCCGTTGGAGAAGGTACCATCGGCAATAGGAGCGGCGTCGTCCAAACGTTGGCCGGCGCCGGCAGCTAAACGTACCGCGAGTGCGCGTACTTCCCCCGGATCGACCAGCAAGGCGCTCAACGGTTCGTCGCGTTCCAGTCCATTTCCGCGATCCAGCCACACCCCGGTACCGCCGTTGATCAAAATATCGGTGACGGAGGGGTCTTCAATCACGCGCCGCAACTGCGGGCCCCAGCCGCGGGCCACCGCGTTGATATCCCGCGCCACTCCCAGCACATTTTTTATTCCAACGGCGTGTGGCGCCACGGTCGCGAGCACCCCGGGCACGCTGATGCCGCGGGCTAGCTCCCGGCGGGTACGAGCCAAGTTCCCGCGGGAACGGGCCAGATTTAGTTCCCCCGTGCTATCCATCGATTCACCCCTGAGCCACCGCCCAGAACCTCATCGAGATGCGCGGCGAGCTGCGTAACGTCACGCGCGGTCCCGGACCGGCGCTGTTCTCCCACAACAACGCCGTGCGCGAGGTCCTCATCCAAACCGCGCAGACGCCGCACGGGAATCACCTTCTGGCCGATATCCACCCCGAAGGCCTGCGCCTCCACTTTGTGAGTGCATCGCGCTGCGATCACCACTGGAGTACTCTCCCCCACATCACGAAGGATTCTGGGGAGGGCCCGGGCATCGCGGCCAGTCACCTCGGTAACAAGCACCACCACATCGCACCAGGCCCGCCAACGTGCCGGCTCGCTCCCAAGCAGCAAGGAGCTGCGTGGGAGATCAACGTAGGTGGTGTCGCTAGCTTGGGAAAGCGCATCGATGGCATGTGGAACCGCGTCCCCACCCGCGGGCGCTCCGCCGCGCACATCCGCGCTGAGGAGACTGAGTTGCCCGCGTGCCGGCAGGGCCGCCCGGAGCCGTTGCGGGATGAGCATGCCTTCCGCGTGGGCAATATCAGCCCAGCGCGCCCCGCGTTTTTCCTGAAACCCCATGAGGAGTTCAAGCCCGGCTGAGAGCGGATCCGCATCCACCACGGCGGTGCGCGTGATACTCAGCGACGCGAGCCAGGCCGTCAGCATCGATACCCCTACCCCGCCACGTACCCCGGCGATCCCAATAATGCGCCCGCGCCGAGTTTGCCCGGCCGCCAAAACTAGTTCGAGCAGGTCTTCCGCTTGGCGTGGAAGCTCCACGACTACCGATCCGCGCGGAAAATAATTGGCGAGGACCGGGTGGAAACGCGCGCGGACCGTGGGCAGGGCCGCCGAGATTTCCTCTAATTCAAGTATGGCCGGCGGCGCAGCTACCCCCGGTGATCCACGCGCCACCTGTATTCCGGCCAGTTCCGTAACGGCTTCCACCTCCCGCATCGCCTCCTCATGCTGGTAGGTCAGGGAGACGAGTTCGCGGGGGACGGCGGAAATGAGCGGTGCCGGCGACGCCCCAGCAGGGACAGAAACGCTGGAAACAGGAGCGCCAGACGCGGAAACGGTAGGCGGGAAACTACGGGAAGAAGTCATACCTCGAGCGTGCCTCGTCTCGGTCCCGGCCGCAGCCACGTATCGCTCCGCTGTGGATAACCACCTACACGAACGAATCTGTGGATACGCACCTCCCGATTTGTGACGCGCGACCTGATTCGTAACGCCTCATCCGTTTTGTGACACATCGCCCGGTTTATGGCACACCGCTGAAATTCTCCACATCCGCGTGATTTCTGGCATATCTTTGAGAAAGAACTATCAAGGGAGGACCCATGTCTACGCCAAATGACCCGTACAATACCGCGTCGCGCCGGCCACTGGATGATGACGATATTCTCGAGCCCATTGCCGAGGACCATCTCGCGGACCAAGAAACCGCTTACCTCCCCACCACGCAGCCTCCCGCTCCCACCCCAGTTTTTTCTCACGACGACGCTCCGCTCCCGCCGGCTTATCCCGCAGCAGAAAACACCGGCGAGCCCTCCCCTCTGAGCGATTCCGCTCCGGCGAGCACCGACGCGACCGAACCCGAAGGCGAAGCCGCTGACCGGCCCGAGCCCGCACCCGAATCCGCGAAGCAGGCAGCCCCGGCTCAGCCCGCTCCGGAACAATCCGAGGCCGAACAGGCAGCCGACGAAGAACTCGCTGAAACCACCTCCGCGGCGGCACCCACTCCCGCGGAGGCACCCGTTCCCGCCAACACCACCACCCGTGGGGAAAGCACCGGGCCCACCACTCCAGAAGCACCCGCACCGGAGGAGACAACGCCCGCGCCGGCCGCGCCGCGTCGTCGTTCCGTTTCTGAATCACTGGCAGCAGGCACTTTCGACGATAGCTACCACACGGAAACCCCCGCTGCTCCGGACCGCGAATACGCAAACCTCGCGCAGGCAGCCGGCGTAACCGCAACCGTTCCGGCAGCGTCCGCGGGCCCGGAAGTCACCGCCACCGCGGCTGTTGATCCCTACGTGGGGGCGGGCACGGATCCTTACGTGTCCGGGGAAGCGACCGCAACCGCGCTCTACCCGCAGGCCGGCCAACCCGCCGCAGAGCCCACCACCGCCCCCGCCGCGGGGCTTGACGGCCCGGTCTTCCCGGCCGTGCGCGAGGAAAGCTTGGAAGATCAGCGCACCTGGGCGGATATTGCCGAAATGGAGCCTATTCCGGATGCCCCGAAGGGTCGGGTGTGGACCCATATCTGGACCTCGGTGGTCACGTTGCTTCTGCTCCCGCTGACCTGGTATCTCATTTCGGACGCGGTGGCACGCCTGCACCTGGCCCGCACCTTCGCGCTGGAAACGGCCCCGGTCAATTGGGCCGCACTGGCGGAACTGGCCGGTGGCGTCGCCCTGCTCGTCGTTATCGCGCTACTAGCGCGACTCTCCTCCCTGGGCGCGCAGCTGTGGGGCTGGGCTCTGCTCGCCGCCAGTTTCGTGGGACTCATGATTCCCGGCCAGGCGCTGCGCGGGGTGCACTGGGTGGATTCCCTCATCGGCGGCTACAAGCCGGTCACGGATAATATCGTGCACCATTTCGCCTACGATCTTGCTTTCGGCGGATTCATCCTGCTGGGCGCTGCCCTGGCGACCATCGGATTCGCGGCGCACGGGGCGCGCTCCCGCGGTTCGCGGCGCGCGCGGGCTTTCACGGTGCGCGAATACCGCCTCCCCGAGGAGGAAGCATAAAAGCCGGAGCATCGACAAGCCCGAGCGCATAAACCCGAAGCCCTCAAAGCCGGAAGGTAACAAGGTGCCGCATGAGCTCACTTCCCGCCGATAATTCCTGCGTCTGGATCCCCGGACCGTGGGAGCATCGCCTCGTGACCGCCAACGGTGCACAATTCCACCTGGCCTACGCCGGGAGCCACTCGACTCGCACCCCGCTGGTGCTGTTCGTGCATAGCTACCCGGAATACTGGTATGCCTGGCGCCACCAGATAGAACCCGTGGCGCAGGCCGGTTACGAAGTTGCGGCCGTGGACCTGCGCGGCGTGGGTGGAAGCGATAAAACTCCCTCGGTGCAATCTGGGCCCGAACTGGCCCAGGACCTTATTTCGCTCACCGAATCCCTGGGGGCAAGTTCGGCGGTGATCGTGGCGGCCGGGTCCAATGCTGCCCTCGGATGGGCAGCTGCGGCGATGGCCCCCGATATTATTACCGGACTCGTGACGGTTGCCAGCCCACACCCGCTCGGGCTGCGCCATTTGGGGCGCGGTATTCGCCCGCGCGGTCTGCTCGGTTTGCTGACGTCGCGGCTGGGGAATCGCTCTCCGCGCGCGCTCGGGGACGTGCGCAATATGCGCCGTTTGCTCCTGGAATGGTCCGCCCCGCACAGCCGCGGCGCGGCAGGGGCCGCCGAACAGTACGCCGCTGCGATGCGCCTCCCGGAGGCCGCGACAAGCGCGGTGGAACAATTACGCTGGACCGCCACGTGGCGGCGCCGCCCCTCCGGGAAAGCCTGGCGCGATATCCTTTCCACTCCCGTGGACGCGCCTGTCTGGGCAGTGCGCGGCCTTGCTGATCGCATGATTAGTGAACGGGCCTGGGCTGATGACCGTTCTTTCGCCACCGGCTCCTACCGGCTCATCGCCGTGCCGGGCGCCGGGCATTTCATCCCTGAAGAGTCCCCGCGTGAATTCACGAATATCATGCTGGATTTCCTTTCCCAGCTCGAGAGGTCCGCACGGCGGTAGGCCGCCGCTAGACATATACAGCCCAGGTATGAGACATTTTCCGTGAATAATGGCAAAATGTGACATGAGACTACTTCAGGAATATTCTGAGTACATCGGAGGAAGGCTAGAGATGGATACCAGCGTTTTACGAACCGTGCCCCTTTTCAAGGACATGGATGAGGAAAGTCTCGCCGCTCTCGGCGCGATGATGAGCGATACGTCCCTCAAGCGGGGCGAATCGCTTTTCCACGAAGGCGACCAGGGTGATCGCCTTTATATTGTCACCGATGGCAAGGTGAAGCTCAGTCACACGTCTGATGACGGGCGCGAAAACCTGCTCGCCGTTCTCGGCCCCGGGGAAATCATCGGTGAACTTTCGCTCTTTGACCTGGGGGCTCGTTCCTCTACCGTCACTGCTATTGCGCCGACGCATCTGCTTTCCCTCGCGCATCGCGATATGAAGAATTTCATTGAGGAACACCCCACCCTCGCCATGTCGATGCTCCGTGAAATGGCGCGTCGCCTGCGCAATACTAATGAGAATCTTGCCGATCTGGTATTTTCCGATGTTCCCGGCCGTGTGGCGAAGGCGCTGCTCGACCTGGCCAATCGTTTCGGCGAACGCACTCCCGAAGGCATGTACGTTGCGCACGATCTCACGCAGGAAGAGCTCGCGCATCTGGTGGGAGCTTCGCGTGAAACGGTCAATAAGTCTCTCGCTGATTTCGTCTCCCGCGGGTGGATTCGGCTCGAAGGCCGCGCCGTGTTGCTCCTGGAGATTGGCCGGTTGCAGCGCCGCGCCCACTAGTCTCTACTTTTAATACTCACGTTCAACGCGTCACGCGGGTGGCTGGACTCTTTCGAGGGTTTCGGTCGCCCGCGTTCGTGTTCCTACCGGCACGTTTCCTCACGTTGTAGCACGATGCCGTCACTGGAGCGCGGCACAGTTGGTGCGACGGTGTAGGTGGTGCGACGCCGCAGCCGCGTTTCCGTGCTGTTCCGCTCATTGCGGCGCAGCCCCTCCGGTACGACGGCGCAGCGGTCGGCCATCACGAACCTCAGCAGTCACACCAGCACCCGGCGAGCGGGCATGTGTTCTCAGAGCTGTACTTCGCATGTACGACATCCGCAGTACACCCCGGAAAAACAACCCGTCCGGGAAGGCGGCCCGAAACCACGATTCTTGGGCTTATAGGACAAAAGGGGCTGCGGACTGTTTATTGGACATTATTGCTTAAAACCGCTTGACGCTGTTCCATAATTGTTAAACCA
>NZ_JBOZCJ010000024.1:0-37232 GCF_051265215.1 Actinotignum stranguriae | reverse complement strand
CGGTCTAAACATCCGTAAAGGCCAGATCGGGAGCTAACGACACGCCGTCATTAGACCCACTTTTTGTCTATTAACCCGGCCCATCTTGATGCGATTTGTGCCCCGAACAGGATTCGAACCTGCGGCCTTTCGCTCCGGAGGCGAACGCTCTATCCCCTGAGCTATCGGGGCGCACTGCGCTACTTTACCACGTTGGTGGGCGCCAGGAAAAATACGCGGATTCTCCAACGGAGTGCCATATCGTATGTGGCTGCGGGTGGCGTGCAATTTTGTCGGGCTTAGCACGTACACTTAGATACGTGACTCCGGAAGAACTCAGTGCATGTATCGCGGCGGAAATCAGCGCCGCACGTAATGAAGGTCAGCTTCACCTCGATGGTGATATTCCCGCGGTGAAAATCGAGCGCCCGCGTTCGCGTGAGCACGGGGATTGGGCCACCAATGTGGCTATGCAGCTCGCCAAGCGCGCGGGAATGCCCCCGCGTGACCTGGCCACCCTGCTGGCCGGGCGCCTTGAGGGCGTCGCCGGTATCGCCCAGGTAGAGGTAGCCGGCCCCGGTTTTATTAATATTCGCCTCTCCGCGGGTGCGGCCGGGGAACTGGCCCGTACCATCGTGGAGCAGGCGGAACGCTACGGTTCTTCACAGGCCGGTGCCGGGACCACCGTTAATCTGGAATACGTTTCGGCAAATCCCACCGGTCCTATCCATATCGGGGGAGCGCGATGGGCTGCGGTGGGGGATACCCTCGCCCGGATTCTCAGCTTCACCGGCGCGAATGTCGTGCGCGAATACTATTTCAATGATCACGGCAACCAAATCAATCATTTCTCGGAAAGTTTGCTGGCCGCGGCGCTGGGCCGCGAAACACCGGAAGATGGCTACGGTGGAACATATATTTCCGATATTGCGCAGCAGGTTATTGACCAGGAGCTAGCTGCTGGCCATCCCGATCCGCGCACCCTCCCGGAAGTCGAAGCGCAGGAAGTGTTCCGCGCCGGGGGCGTTGAGCTCATGTTCGCGGAGATCAAGCACTCCCTGGCAGATTTCCGGGCCGAATTTGATGTGTTCTTCCACGAACAATCCCTTCACGATTCCGGAGCGGTTGCCGCAGCCATTGAAAAACTGCGCGAACGCGGTGTTATTTACGAAGAAGACAATGCGGTGTGGCTGCGCTCCACCGATTTCGGTGATGATAAGGATCGCGTTATCGTCAAATCGGATGGGGAAACCGCCTACTTCGCCGGTGATATCGCCTACTACCTCGATAAGCGGGACCGCGGGGCAGATCATGCCGTCTATATGCTCGGCGCGGATCATCACGGCTATATCGGGCGCATGTATGCCATGGCCCGCGCGTTCGGGGATACCGCCGGTAAGGGCGGCAATATGGAAATCCTCATCGGCCAGTTGGTCAACCTCAAGCGTGATGGCGTTCCGGTGCGCATGTCCAAACGCGCGGGCACCGTGGTGACCCTGGAAGACCTCGTGGATGCCGTGGGCGTGGATGCGGCACGCTATTCGCTGGTACGGGCCTCGGTGGATACCACCCTGGACCTGGATCTCAATGTTCTCGCTTCGCACACCAATGACAACCCGGTCTACTACGTGCAATACGCGCACGCCCGCACAGCTAATGTGGCCCGTAATGCGGCCGAACACGGGGTGCGGCGCGCGGATGCTTTCACCCCGGAACTGCTGGAGCAGGCCGATTCTGATCTGATCGGGCAGCTCGCCCGTTTCCCGGAAGTGGTTTCCCTGGCCGCGGCCAATCGCGAACCGCATCGGGTGGCCCGCTACCTGGAAGAGCTCGCGGGTGCCTACCACACCTGGTACGGCAAGGCTCGGGTCACCCCGCGCGCGGATGAGGAAGTCAGCGATCTGCATCGCACCCGCCTGTGGGTTAATGATGCGACCCGTCAGGTTCTCGCTAACGGGCTGCATCTGCTCGGGGTCAGCGCCCCGGAGAAAATGTGAGCGCCGCGGTGAGTGCTCTCGAGCAGCTACCCGCGCCCGTCCCGGATGGCTCGGCTACCGGGCTGTGGTCTACCACGGTGCGCCGCGTTCCTGGCGATCTTGAGGTGGGCGGCTGCTCGGTAAGTAAGCTGGCCGCGCAATTCGGCACCCCGCTCTACATCCTGGACGAAGCTGATGCTCGCGCGCGGGCTGCCGCCTGGGTGAGTGCCATGCGCGAGGCTTTTGCGGAGTTGGCAGGAGCGGATGTCTACTACGCCTGCAAGGCTTTTGCCAGCGTGGGCGTGGCCAGGTGGATGCTGGAGGAAGGTCTCCACCTGGATACCTGCTCCGAAGGTGAGTTGCGCATCGCCCTGGCGGCCGGAGCACGCGGGGAACAGCTCGGATTGCACGGAAATAATAAATCCGCGGCGGAAATTGAGCTGGCACTGGACCACGAGGTTGCTCACCTCGTGGTTGATTCTCTGGCCGAAGTGGAGATGGTGGCGGCCGCAGCTGCGCGGCGCGGGCAGGTAGCTGCCGTCGTGGTGCGGGTAACTTCCGGTATTCACGCGGGCGGCCACGATTTCATTGCTACCGCTCATGAGGACCAAAAATTCGGGTTGTCTCTTGCCGGTGGCGCCGCCTGGGAGGCTATTGGGCGTATTAGCGCCAATCCGTGGCTGCGCCTGGTGGGATTGCATTCGCATATCGGTTCCCAAATCGTGGCGACGGATGCTTTTGTGGCGGCGGCACGCGCCATCCTTGACCTGCGGGCTCGGGTGGCAGGTGAGCTGGGAACCGTTATCCCTGAAATAGATCTGGGGGGCGGCTACGGGGTGCGTTATACCGGTGCGGATCCGATTCCGCCCTCCCCGCGCGACTTCGCCGCCGTGCTCGCCGCGGAAGTGGCTCGGCACAGCGCCCAGAGTGGCATTCCCGCCCCGCGGGTATCCGTGGAACCGGGCCGTTCGATTATTGCCCCGGCCGGTATGACGCTCTACACCGTGGGAACCATCAAGGATGTCCACGTGGATGCCACCCGCACCCGCACCTATGTGTCGGTAGACGGGGGAATGTCCGATAATATCCGCCCCGCACTCTACGGTGCGGATTACACCGCGGCGCTCGTGGACCGCGCTCCTACCGCCCCGGGAGAGCCCGGATATTCGCGCGTATGCCGCGTGGTCGGTAAGCATTGCGAATCGGGCGATATTGTGGTGCGCGCCGTCGCCCTTCCGGAGGATATTCACGCTGGTGACCTGCTTGTCACGCCGGCCACCGGCGCCTACGGGCGGGTCATGGCCTCCCATTACAATATACTTCCCAGCCCGGGAGTTATTGCCGTGCGCGATGGCCGGGCCCGTTGGCTTATTCACCGGGAGACCGTGGCCGATCTCTTCGCGCTGGACGCGGATTATCCGGCCGCGGATTCCCCAGCGGCGGATTCTCCGGCCATCGCTGCTGACAACTAGCCCTCCGGAAACATCGTTATCCCTCCGGAAGAACCGCCTCGCTCACCTGCGCGGGCTTTTCCCAGGTATCCGGGGCGCTGCTCCAGGCCGAAATAGCGTCCACGACCGGGCGCAGCTCATGCACGGCAATCTGCCCGGCCGCCGTGGTATGCCCGGCCTGGCCCCAGGTGCCCGCGGAGCCGAAAATCGCGGAGGTAATGCGGCTCATGGTGCCCAAGGCCCCCATGGCGATGGTGATGAGCGGAACGTGCAGCTCCTGGCTGGCCCGATAGGTTGCATTGAGCACCGTCACCACATCGCCCGGATGTGCGGGCGTCACCGCTATTTTCGCGATGGAGGCCCCGTGTACCTGCAAGAGCCGCAAGCGGTTAACGATTTCATCTTCGGGCGGAGTGGAACGAAAATCATGGTAGGACCCGATCACCGGAATTTGGGCCCGCGCCGCTTCCTGAATAATGCGCTCGGTCCAAGCCCCGGTGCGGAAAAGCTCCGCGTCCACCGCATCCACCAGCCCGGATTGGATAAGGCGGATCACCAAAGGCCCGTAATCATCGGGCATAATCGCTTTCTGACCGCCCTCCGCCGCGGAGCGGAAAGTGCCCAGAATCGGCAGGTTAGTGGCCTGGCGCAAGAGGGTTCCCACCTCGGTGAGGGTGGAAAGATCCTCGAGGAAATCCACGCGCCATTCCAGGACGTCAATGTCCTGTGCGGGAAGCTTCGCTACCTGTGCCCGTAGCTCGTCACCATTGGCGGGCGTTATGGACACGAGGATTTTCGTCGGCCCGGAGCCGAAGGTGACGTCCTTGATTTTCACAGTGGGCATCGCGCACCTCGCTTTCTCTTCGTGCATCATTCGATGCATTTTCCATGGGGATATTGTACCCATCCGCGTGGTGAGCGCCACACCCGCGTATGGCCGCGCGTGGAGCTCATACACTCGCGTGCGCCCGCACGCGGAGCTCATCCACCCACAGCGGGCGGGCCGACAGCGCGCACCGGCTCCACCTTCGCTAGGCTAGGACACGCGAGGACAGATGAGGGGCCGGCGCATCGCCCGGACCGAGCCGGTATCCGCACGGACCAAGCCGGTATCCGCGCAGGCCGAGCCGGCATCCGCGCGGCGCGTTCGTCAAGATAAGGAGTAGGCGTGAAGGAAGTCAAGGTTGCCCTGCTGGGGGCGGGAACGGTAGGAAGCGCCGTCGTCCGCCTGCTGCAAGCCAATGCGGAAGAATTTAACCTGCGAGCCGGGGCGCGCCTGCGCGTGATCGGAATTGCGGTGCGCAACCTGGAGGCCCCGCGCGATCCGGCCATTGATCGCACGCTGCTCACAACCGATGCCCACGCCATTATTGCCCAGGCGGATATTGTTATTGAACTCATGGGCGGCATCGAACCGGCGCGCGAATATATTTTGGCCGCTTTTGCCGCCGGTGCCTCGGTGGTCACCGGAAATAAGGCGCTGCTGGCCGAACACGGTCCAGAATTGTACGACGCCGCGGCGCGTGCCGGCGTCGACCTCTATTACGAAGCCGCGGTGGGCGGGGCCGTCCCGGTGGTTTACGGGCTGCGCGAATCCCTCGCCGGGGACCGCGTTACCCATATCCTCGGAATCGTCAACGGCACCACCAATTACATCCTTGACGAAATGACCACCAACGGGGAAAGTTTCGATGCCGCGGTGAAGAAGGCGCAGGAGCTCGGCTACGCCGAAGCTGATCCGAGCGCCGATGTGGACGGGTACGACGCCGCGGCGAAATGCGCCATCCTGGCTTCTCTCGCTTTCCACACCCGCGTCCAGCTTTCGGATGTGCACACCCACGGAATCCGCGATATCACCCCGGATATGATTGCCTCGGCCGGGCGTGGCGGCTACGTGGTCAAGCTGGTGGCCTCCGCCAAGCGGCGCGCGGACGGCATTGAATTGTACGTGGGCCCCACCCTCATTCCCGCCCAGCATCCGCTCGCTACCGTACACGGCGCCTATAACGCCATTGTGGTGGAGGGCGAAGCCGCGGATCGGCTCATGTTCTACGGGCCGGGTGCCGGCGGGAACCCCACCGCCACCGCGGTGCTTTCCGATCTGGTGGCCGCCGCGCATCACCGCGTGCACGGTGGGCTGGCTCCGCGCGAACTGGCGTACGGCGAGCTGCCGATTCTGCCCCCTTCCCAGGCGCGTTCGCGCTTCCAGTTGAGCATGGACGTGGCCGATCACGTGGGTGTTCTCAGCGAAGTTACCGGGACTTTTGCCCGCCATAATGTTTCCATTAGCGGGGTGAGCCAAGAATCGCCCACCGCGGATCACCTGTGCCGCCTCACGGTTACCACCCACGAAGCCCTCCAAGCCGATGTGGAAGCAACCATTGCGGATCTCTCCGCCGCCGCGGGTCTGGCAACCGTACGCACCGCGAGCTTCGTGCGGGTGGAGGTGGCCTAATGCGTATCGCCACCTCCGAAGCGCGGGTGCGGGTCCCGGCGACCTCCGGCAATCTCGGTCCCGGCTTCGACTGCATGGGCATGGCGCATAACCTCTGGGACGAGGTGAGCGTGCGCCTCACCACCGGCGCTACCCGGGTGAGTATCGAAGGGGAAGGCGCGGATGTTCTTCCCACCGGTGAAGATCACCTCATCGTACGGGCTCTGCGCCGCGGTTTTGAGGCGGCGGCCCTGCCCGGCGTCGGTTTTGAACTGCACTGCGTTAACGCAATTCCGCAGGGGCGCGGCCTCGGTTCTTCCGCGGCGGCCGTGGTGGCCGGCTTACTGTTAGTGCGCGGCCTGGTAGATCGCCCCGATATATTCGACGACGGCGTGCTCCTCTCCCTCGCCACCGAATTTGAAGGGCACCCCGATAATGCCGCACCGGCGATTTTCGGGGGCGCCGTCGTTACATGGATGGAAGGAACGCAGGCCCGGGCGGCGCGTATCCCCACCGCGGTGGACACCACCCTCCTTATTCCCGGTGAACAGCTCCTGACCGAAAAGGCGCGGGCCGCGTTGCCGGATACCGTTCCGCACGCAGATGCCGCTTTTAATGCGTCGCGCACCGCCATGCTCACCCTTGCCCTGGAGCACTACCCCGATTTGCTGTGGCAGGCCACCGAGGATCGCCTCCACCAGGACTATCGCGCCGGGGCGATGCCGGCCTCCGCGGACGCGGTGCGGGCACTGCGCGCGGCCGGGTTCCCGGCCGTTATTTCCGGTGCGGGCCCATCCGTGCTAGTATTTTCACGCCTTGACGCTGACACAGTTTCTATGATGCAGCGGCGTGGATTTACGGTGAATACCGCTGGAATGTCCACACAGGGCGCCTATCTGGTGTAGACTAAGGTCTAACCGACGTTCTTATACCGGTTATTTCCCACGTACTTGAAATTGTCATAAGTGCGTTAACAACCCCTGAATTCCGAGGAAGGAACCTCGTGACGGAAACCCCAACATCAGGCGCAATCTCAACGATGCGGGTGCCGCAGCTGCGCGCGCTCGCCGAAGAACTCGGCCTGGACATTGACCCGAAAGCTAAGAAGGCGGACCTGCTCGCGGCCATTCGCGAAGTTCGCCCCGCGCGCCGCGGGCGGCCCCGTAAGGAAGATAGCCTCGCCAATATCACGAAGCCGCGCGAAAAGTCCGCTGCCGCCACCACGGCCAAGACCGCAGCGAAGAAAGAAAGCGAAGCGGTTGCTACCGAAGCCGCGGAAGCTGCCGCTCCGACTCGGAAAACACGAACTGTCACCCGCGCAGCGGTATCGGCACCCAGTGCGGAAAGTGCCCCGGTAGCAGCTCCCAGCCGTGAAGAACGGGAAGATCGTGAGGAGCGTAAGGTGCGGCGCCGGGTGCGCCGGGATCATCGCGAACCGGTTCATATCGATCTGCCCGAACCGAAGCAGGAAGCCGGCCAGGCCGCGCGTCGCTCCGATTCCCTCAGCGATGAAAATACCCTCGCGGTTCTGGATGCCATTGGCGATGCCGCGGAACGCCGCGCCGGTGACCACCATGACACCACCTCGGAGCGCCGCCGCCGTAAGCGCAACCGGCGCGGTGAAGAACACGACGAGGCCCGCCGCTCTCGGCGCACCGCGGAACGCACCGAACGTACTGATCGCACGGATCACGAGGCGGAGGAATCCGCGCCGGCTTCGAAGCCCGAACGTGAGGAACGCCAGGAGATTCCGGCCGGCAAGCGCCAGGCGGAGGATACCCTCGTTCCCGTTGCCGGCATTGTGGACGCCCAGGGTAACCAGATGGTGCTGCGCACCGGCGGCTACCTGCCCGGCCCCAATGACGCGCAGATTTCCACCGCGCTGGTGCGCCAGTACGGTCTGCGCCGCGGGGATGCTGTGGTGGGCGCTATCCGCCAGCACGATGAGGATAATTCCTCGCATAATAACCGTAATAACAAGCGTAATCCGCGTCGTCGTTACAATAATCAGAACAATAACCGTTCCGGTAATCAGCTTGTCCAGGTAGATACTATTAACTCCCTGCCCGCAGCCGAAGCAGCGCGCCGCCCGGACTTCAATAAACTCACCCCGGTCTACCCGGATGAGATTTTACGTCTGGAAACCGAACGCAAGGGCCTGTCCACCCGCGCTATCGATCTGGTTGCTCCTATTGGTAAGGGCCAGCGCGGCCTCATTGTTTCCCCGCCGAAGGCCGGGAAGACCATGATTATGCAGCAGATCGCCAAGGCGATTGCCGCTAATGATCCCGAGGTTCATATCATGGTGGTCCTCGTGGATGAACGCCCCGAAGAAGTGACGGATATGCGCCGCATCGTCAAGGGTGAAGTGATTGCTTCCACCTTCGACCGCCCGGCTTCGGATCACACCATCGTCTCCGAACTCGCTATCGAGCGCGCCAAGCGCCTGGTGGAACTCGGTCAGGATGTGGTGGTGCTCCTCGATTCCCTCACTCGCCTTTCGCGTGCCTACAACCTCGCGGCCCCGGCATCGGGGCGCATCCTCTCCGGTGGTGTGGATGCCGCGGCGCTCTACCCGCCCAAGAAGTTCTTCGGTGCGGCGCGCAATATCGAAAATGGCGGTTCGCTCACGATTATCGCCTCCGCGCTGGTGGAAACCGGTTCGAAGATGGACGAAGTTATTTTCGAAGAGTTCAAGGGCACCGGCAATATGGAGCTGCGCCTCTCGCGCCAGCTCGCGGACCGGCGTATCTTCCCGGCGATCGATATCAACGCCTCGGGTACCCGCCGCGAAGAAATGCTTTACAAGCCCGAAGAACTCAAGGTCATTTGGCAGCTGCGCCGGGCCCTGGGCACTCTCGGGGTGGATGAAGCGGCGGACTTCGTGCTCAAGCGGATGCGGAATACCGAAAATAACGCGGAATTCCTCGTGTCGATTATGCGTTCCATGCAAGGATCGCGCGGCGAGTAAGCCGAATAAAACACGGCGGGAGGAACCGGCCGGGGGTCGGGTACCGAGCGCGCGCAGCACGTAGTGATGTGATACGCGCACGGTACCTTGTCTCGGCCGGGCCGCCCGTGCCATAATTTTCTGTCGGCTCCCGGTTCACCGTGATGCGGAGAACCGTGCTCGGACCCGGGAGCAGCTACGAACCAAGGAGAGATAATGAAGCAGGGAATCCATCCCGATTACCACGAGGTCTCCGTGACCTGCACCTGCGGTAATGAGTTCACCACCCGTTCCACCTACAACGGTGACCACATGCGCGTGGAAGTGTGCAATAACTGCCACCCGTTCTACACCGGCAAGCAGAAGATCCTGGATACCGGTGGGCGTGTGGCTCGCTTCGAGGCACGCTACGGCAAGCGCAAGAAGTAAGCGCCACGGAAAGGAGCGTCACCGCAAGGGCGCTCCTTTTCTTTTTTTGCACTATTGTCGGTAGAGCTGCCACAGTCCCGTGGCGGTAGGGCACGCGCGGGGTGCGCGTGAAGAAAGGTCCTCGTTATGGCTGATACACGTCGTGAGGTTGCCGAGCACCATCTCGCTGAATTTGAAAAAATCGAAGCGGATATGGCTAGCCCGGAGGTTCTCTCCTCCCCGGATAAATTGCGTTCACTCGGGCGGCGCTACGCCGAACTCGGGCGGGTGGTACGCGTGTACCGGCGTTTCCTCCAGGCCGAACAGGACCTCACCGAAGCCCGGGAGATTATCTCCCAGGGTGGGGAAGATGCTGAACTCTTCCGCCCCGAACTTCCCGGAATGGAAGAACGCTACGAGGCAGCCTCCCAGGAACTCACGGAAGTCCTTATCCCCCGCGATGAAGACGATGCCCGCGATGTCATTATGGAAATCAAAGGCGGCGCCGGCGGGGAAGAATCCGCCCTCTTCGCCGGGGATCTGGCCCGCATGTACGAACGTTACGCCACCTCCAAGGGCTGGACTTGGGAAGTGCTGGGTGCCAACCAAACCGAGCTGGGTGGCTACAAGGACCTCGAGGTCGCCATTCGTTCCCGCGGGCAGCTCGAGGATCCTTCCGAAGGCGTATGGGCCCACCTCAAGTACGAGGGCGGGGTTCACCGGGTGCAGCGCGTACCCGTGACCGAATCCCAGGGGCGCATTCAGACCTCCACCGCAGGGGTGCTTGTTTTCGCGGAGGTAGATGACCCGGGTGAAGTCGAAATCGCCGCCAATGACCTGCGCATTGACGTGTACCGGTCCTCAGGGCCGGGTGGGCAGTCTGTGAATACCACCGATTCGGCGGTGCGTATCACCCACCTTCCCACCGGGATTGTGGTTTCCATGCAGGATGAAAAATCGCAGATCCAAAATCGCGAATCTGCGATGCGGGTGCTGCGCGCGCGGTTGCGCCAGCTCCAGCTGGATCAGCAGGCCGCTGAAAACGCGGAATTGCGTCATTCCCAGGTGCGTACCCTGGACCGTTCCGAGCGCATCCGCACCTATAATTTCCCGGAAAATCGTATTTCCGATCATCGCACTGGCTACAAGGCCCATAATCTCGACGCAGTCCTCGATGGGGATCTGGATGCCGTTATTGACTCGGCCCGGATTATGGATGAAGCGGCTCGCATGGAAGCCGCGGAAGAAAAGTAGAGAGTAGCCGAGCGCTATGACCACCTGGGCGGAATTGCTGGCAGGTGCCACCGCGCAGCTCACCGCGGCCGGGGTGGATTCGCCGGCCGCCGATGCCCGCTGGTTGGCCGAAGCGGCAGCGGGGGAACGCCCCTATCCGCGCGATACCCCGCCTCCCGCCCAGCGTGAGCTTTTTGCAAGCTACCTGGCCCGTCGCACCGCGCGCGAGCCGCTGCAGCATATTACCGGGCGGATGTATTTCCGCTACCTCGAGCTGGTTTCCACGCCCGATGCGCTGATTGTGCGCCCGGAAACTGAGATCGTCGCCGAACGCGCTATCGAGCACGTGCGTGCCTGCGTGGCCGTGCAGACCCGCGGGAACGCCGCGTCTCTCAGGAACGGCGCTTCCATTATGGAGAACGACGACGCAGCGGCGGCGCGCCCCCGCGCCGCCGACAAAGCCGCAGGCCCCCTCGTTGTCGATCTGGGTACCGGCAGCGGGGCCATTGCCCTGAGTATCGCTACCGAAGTCCCCGCCGCCCGGGTGATCGGCGTCGACGCAGATCCCCAGGCTCTGCAACTCGCTGCCACCAATAATGCCCGCTACGGTTCGCCCGTCACTTTTCTCCACCACGATGTAGCCGAGCCGCTCCCGGAACTGGACCACGCGGTGAGCGTCGTCGTCGCCAATCCTCCCTATATCCCACCCGATACGCCGGTGAGCGCGGAAGTGCGTGCCGATCCGGCGCGGGCCCTGTGGGGCGGGGGAGCGGAGGGTCTGGACCTGCCCAAGCTTTTCGTGGAGCGCGCGGCGCAGCTGCTGCGGGGCGGGGGTATCCTCGTTCTCGAACACGCGGAGACGCAAAGCGCGGCCCTGCGCGAATATGCCCGCAGCCTCGGTTTCACCCGGGCCGCAACCGGCCGGGACCTGGCCGGGCGGGAACGTTTTTTGGAGGCAGAATATGGACACATGTGATGCCGCGGTAGCCGCCCTCGCGCGCGGCGAGCTCGTGGTGCTCCCCACCGATACCGTGTACGGCCTGGGCGCGGATGCTTTTTCGCGCGCGGCCGTGACCCGGCTCCTCACCGCAAAGGGCCGCGGGCGCGATAAGCCCTCCCCGGTTCTTGTTGCCTCGATGGACGACGCCGCCCGCCTGACTTCCAGTATCCCGGTCGGCGCTCGCGCGCTTGCCGAGGCGTACTGGCCCGGGGCTCTCACCCTCATCCTCCCCGCGAATGAAAGCATCGGCTGGGACCTGGGCGAAACCCACGGCACCGTGGCCCTGCGCATGCCCGACCACCCGCTCGCCCTGGAGCTGCTGCGCCGCACCGGGCCGCTGGCTGTTTCCTCCGCGAATCTCACCGAGCACGCCCCGGCGCGCACCGCCGCGCAGGCCCGCGAGCAGCTCGGCGAGAAAGTCGCGGTGTACCTGGACGGGGGCACCGCACCGGGCGGGGTGCCCTCCACGATTGTGAGTTTTACGGGCGAGCGCGCCCAGATCCTGCGCCACGGTGCGATTTCGGACGAGGATATTGCCGCGGTGGTGCCGCTGGGCTGAAGCGGATCGGCAGCGCCGTGCTGAAGCGAGGGCCGGGCCGGCTAGACTGAACGGCAGCGGCCAACCGCAACTCGCGGCGGCAAGGTAAGGAGAGGGCATGCGCGTCTACCTGCTCATGATGGTGCTCAGCTGCGCCATCACCTACTTCCTGGTCCCCGCGATTCTGCGGCTGGCGCTGCGGGTAGGGGCGATGACGCAGGTACGCGAACGCGATATCCACACCGTTCCCATCCCGCGCCTAGGTGGGGTGGCCATGTTCCTCGGGTTCTCGGCCTCCTTCGCTATCGCCTCTCAGATCCCCTACCTGCACCGGGTGCTCGGCCCCGCCTCCCAAGCCTGGGCGATCTGGCTGGGTGCCGGGCTCATGTGCCTGGTGGGTGCCATCGACGATATCTGGGAACTGGATTGGATGACGAAACTGGCCGGCGAAGTGCTGGCCGCCGGAGTGATGGCCTGGCAGGGTGTCCAATTCGTGACGCTGCCCTTTATGGGCCTGACCGTGGGCTCCACCCGCCTCTCCATTTTCTTCACCATCCTCATGGTGGTCATCACGGTCAATGCCGTGAATTTCATGGACGGCCTGGACGGGCTGGCCGCCGGGATCGTGGGCATCGCCTCCCTGGCGTTCTTTATTTATTCCTATATTCTCACCCGCAATGCCACCCCGGGCGATTACACCTCGGTGGCCTGCGCGGCCGCGGCCGCCACGGTGGGGATGTGCGCGGGTATCCTGCCGCATAATTTCCACCCCGCCCGTATCTTTATGGGCGATTCGGGGGCGCTCATGCTCGGCATGGTGCTGGCCGCCTCCGCCATCCAGGTCACCGGGCAGATCGACCCGCAATCCACCTCCCTCGGTTACGCGCTTCCCGCGTATTTGCCGCTGCTGCTGGCCCTCGCCGTGGTGGTGCTGCCGCTCTCCGATTTCATCTGGGCTGTCACCCGCCGCCTCGCCCGCGGGCAATCCCCCTTCCACGCCGACGCCGGCCACCTCCACCACCGCCTGCTGCGCCTGGGCCATTCCCATACCGGCACCGTGCTCATCCTCTACCTATGGACGGCCATTTTTTCCTTCACCTGCATTCTGCTGATTGTGCTTCCGGCCCGGCACGTCGCCCTCATTGGGGCGGCCGGCGTGGTGCTCGGTTGCGTGGTCACCTTCGGGATGTTCGGGCGACGGCGCAGCTCGGCCACGCGCGGGGAGCGCATTCCGGAGGAGAATGCCGGAGATGCGCCCATTTCCGAAGTGGAGCCGGTGCGGGAAGCGGAGGAGGCATCATGAGAGCCCAATCCGGGTGGCGAGCTGCCCCGAGCGGAGGCGCCGGGCGATTGCTGCGCCGTGCCCAGCTGAGCGCAACACTCGGTTGCGTCGTCGTCGGAATAATCGGGGTGGCAGGGTGCCTGCTTGCCGGCCAGGGCGAGCACGCCTGCGCCGTGGGCTGGGCCACCCTTATTGCGCTGATACTCCAGGCGGTCACCTGGGCTAGTGCGGGCTACCTGCCCGGCGGGGCCGGATGGGCCCTGGGCGGCTACGCGGTCAAACTCGCGGTGGTCTTCGGGGGACTCGGGGCAATGCGAGCCCTCACGAGCGCGCCGGTGGGAACCGCGGCGCTGGCACTTGCCGGGCTCATTATCTGCGTGCTCGCGCTGCAATCCTGGGTGGTGCTGCGCGCCGATCTGCGCGCAGCCGCACCGTGAGTCCGGTTCACCTGGGGCGGTGCCGCGCGTACGCTTTCGGGACCAGGGCGCTAAGTCCTAGCTGTGCAGAGGCGGCAAGAGTAACGTAGACCACTGTTCACGGCGGCGAAGTTCAAGGCCGTGCGGTGATGACAATTGTGATTTCCACGCTAAGATAAGTTAGCAGTGCCGTTCAGGCGGGGTTCCCGCCGCGGAAAGATTCGATGGAGAGGGTGAGCGCATGGCAGTCGGTTCGTTCGCGAATCTGAGCATGCTCGGCCTGCCGATGGAGAACGACGGGTTCCACGCCCCGGGAGTTGAGGAATTCTTCCCCGCCCCCATCTTCTTCGCCGGCACGCCATTTGAGATGAATCGCGTGATGGTGATTCGTCTTCTTGCGGCTTTAGTTCTTCTGGTTTTCTGCGTTATCTACGCCAAGCGCGCCAAGCTCATTCCGGGCCGCGCGCAGGCCGCGTTGGAATCCTTGCTGGACTTCTCGCGGGTGCAGATCGGTGAAGAAATTCTTGAAGGGCAGGCACGGAAGTACCAGCCCCTGCTCGCTACCATTTTCCTCGGTACTCTCTTTATGAACCTGACCGGCGTCATCCCGGGCTTGCAGCTCGCGGGTACGTCGGTTATTGGTATGCCGCTCATTTACGCCGTGGTGGCGTACGTGGCCTTCATTATTGCGGGTATGAAAGAACGCGGGGCGGGTACCTTCTTCAAGGAACAGCTCTTCCCGCCCGGGGTGCCCTGGCCGATTTACATCATCATGACGCCCATTGAGTTGCTCTCTACTTTCATCATTCGGCCCGTCACACTGACGGTTCGTCTGTTGGCCAATATGCTTTCCGGGCACATGTTGCTCGTGCTTTGCTTCCTGGGTACCCACGCGCTCTACTTCTCCATGGGCGGGGGCCTCGGCATTGGCCTGGGTACGGTTACTCTGGTGGCCGGTATCCTCTTCACCGTCTTTGAACTTTTCGTGGCGTGCCTGCAGGCGTATATCTTCGCCCTGCTCACCGCCGCGTATATCCAACTTTCTATTTCCGCCCACTAAAACAACAAGAAAAGGACAATCCCATGACTGGATCTGCAGCAGTTCTCGCGACCATCGGTTACGGTCTCGCGGCCATCGGCCCCGGCATCGGCGTCGGCCTCATTGGTGCGAAGAACCAGGAAGCTACCGCACGCCAGCCCGAGATCCGTGGCTACCTGCGTGTCAATATGTTCCTGTCCATCGCCTTTACCGAAGCACTCGGCCTGATCGGCTTCGCCGCGGGCTTCGTGTTCGGAGCTTAAGCAATGTATCTCGCTGAAGAACACAGTGTTATTATTCCGGCCATCCCGGATCTGCTGTGGGGCACGGTATCTTTCCTCATCGTCGCCATCGCGGTGTATAAATTCGCCTGGCCTACGTTGACGAAGATGCTCGATGAGCGGCGGGAGAAAATCGAAGAAGGTTTGCTCGCTGCCGAGCGTGCCCGCGAGGAAGTGGCTCAGGAACGTGCCACTATCCAGTCCGAAAAGGATGCCGCGGTGCGCGAAGCCGCGGATATCCGCGCCCAGGCACAGTCCAATGCCTCCGATATTATCGAGCGTGCGCGCCGGGAAGCCGGTGAAGAAGCGCGGCGCATTTCCGCCGCGGCCCAGGTTCAGATTAAGGCTGATACCGATGCCGCCGCGCGGATTCTCCGCGCGGATCTGGGTACCATGGCTTCGCAGCTGGCCGGTCGTATCGTGGGTGAGCAGATTCGCCTCGATCCGAGTGTAAATCAGGGCGTTGTCGATTCGTTCCTCGATAATCTCGAGGAGCAGGTGCGAGCGGGGGCGTAATGCGGTCCACGAGTAAGCAATCCGCCGTCGCGGTCACCGCCGAGTGGGACGCGCTGCTTCAGGAACATCCCGGCCGGGAAATTGACTTGGCGCGCGAACTTTTCGCCGCTGCAGACGCCATCAATGCCTCTCCCTCCCTGCGTGGAGCCCTCGCGGATACCACCCGGGCTGGGGCGGCACGGGAAAGCCTGGCAGGTGCCATTTTCGCCGCCCACGTGAGCGCACCGGTTCTTACGGTGCTGCGCGCGGTAGCGGGGCGGACGTGGACGGAGGACGCTGATCTCGTCACGACCGTGGATACTCTCGGCGCACACGCCGTGCTGGTGCGGGCGCGTGGTGCCGGGGTGCTCTCCGGCGTCGAAGATGAGCTCTACCAGCTTATGCGTACCCTTAAAGAAACTCCCGAGCTACGCATCACGCTCTCCCGCGAGGAATACTCCGCGGAGGAACGCGCCGCGCTCTTTGATCGTGTGGTTCCGAATATCCAGGAGGAAACCCGGGTGCTCGCGCACCGCGCCCTCGCGCGAGTACGGGAGATGACCCTGGCCGCGTCACTCATGGAGTACGCGGCCCAGGCAGCTGAGTTGGGTGAAGTTTCCGGAGTATCGGTGCTGGTAGCCCAGCCGCTCACGGCAACGCAAGAAGAACGCCTCCAGCGCGCCCTGACCGCGATGTACGGAACCGAAGTTTCCATCCACGTCTCGGTAGATCCGGCTGTGGTGGGCGGTATGCGTATCCAGCACGGTTCGGATGTCATTGACGCGACGCTGCAGTCCAGAATTAAAGATGTACGCGATAAAGTCGCGGCCATGCCGGCGGCACCGGCGAGCAACAGGTAAGGAAAAAGAATGGCTGATCTGACAATCCAGCCCGAAGAGATTCGGGCAGCGCTCGATAACTTCGTGCGTAGCTACACGCCGGAGCAGTCCGAGAGTGAGCAAGTTGGTCACGTCACCATGACGGCGGACGGCATCGCCCGCGTGGCCGGCCTGCCCGGTGCGATGGCCAATGAACTTCTCGTTTTCGAGGATGGCACCCGCGGACTGGCGATGAACTTGGAAGAGCGGGAAATCGGCGTCGTGGTTCTCGGTGACTTCTCCAATATTGAAGAAGGCCAGGAAGTGCGCCGCACCGGTGAGGTGCTCTCCGTCCCGGTGGGCGACGGATACCTCGGCCGCACGGTGGACCCGCTCGGCAAGCCGATTGACGGCCTGGGCGAAATTGAAAATCTCAGCGGCCGGCGTGCCCTGGAGCTGCAGGCTCCCGGCGTAATGATGCGTAAGTCGGTGCACGAACCGCTAGAAACCGGTATCAAGGCGATTGACTCAATGACCCCGATCGGGCGCGGGCAGCGCCAGCTCATTATTGGAGACCGCCAGACAGGTAAAACCGCCCTCGCGATTGACACCATCCTCAACCAGCGCAAGAACTGGGAAACCGGGGATCCTTCCAAGCAGGTGCGCTGCATTTACGTGGCCATCGGCCAGAAGGGTTCCACCATCGCTTCGGTGCGCGGCACCCTGGCCCGCTACGGCGCGCTGGAGTACACCACCATCGTGGCTTCCCCGGCATCCGATCCCGCGGGCTTCAAATACCTGGCTCCCTACACCGGTTCGGCCATCGGCCAGCACTGGATGTACGAAGGCAAGCACGTGCTTATCGTCTTTGACGACCTGTCCAAGCAGGCCGAAGCCTACCGTGCCGTGTCCCTGCTGCTGCGCCGCCCGCCGGGGCGTGAAGCCTACCCGGGCGACGTTTTCTACCTGCATTCGCGCCTGCTGGAACGCTGCGCCAAGCTCTCCGATGAGCTGGGTGGAGGTTCCATGACCGGCCTTCCGATTGTGGAAACCAAGGCGAATGACGTCTCGGCCTATATTCCGACCAACGTTATTTCCATTACCGACGGTCAGATCTTCTTGCAGTCCGACCTCTTCAACTCCAATCAGCGCCCGGCCGTGGACGTGGGCATCTCGGTGTCCCGCGTGGGTGGCGATGCGCAGATCAAGGCGATGAAGAAGGTTGCCGGTACCCTGAAGATCACCCTGGCCCAGTACCGCTCCCAGGCGGCCTTCGCGATGTTTGCCTCGGATCTTGATCCGGCCACCCGCCAGCAGCTCACCCGCGGTGAGCGCCTCATGGAGCTGCTCAAACAACCGCAGTACACCCCGTACCCCATTGAGGAACAGGTAGTTTCGGTCTGGGCCGGCTCGAAGGGCTATCTCGATGATGTCCCGGTGGAGAAGGTGCACGATTGGGAAGCACGCATGCTCGACTACGTACGGCACAACTCCTCGGTGCTGGAAACCATTGCCTCGACCGGTGAGATGGATAAGGATCTCGAAGCCGAACTGGAAGCCACGGTAAGTGCCTTCACGGAGTCCTACCGCACTGCCGAAAACCTGCCCGCGGGTGGGGAAGAGGATGTCCCGGCCGAGCAGGCCCGTGAAACTCTCGCGCGTCCGACGAAGGGTTAATCGATGGCCGGCGAACAGAGGATTTACAAGAGCAAAATTCGTGCGACGAGCACCCTGCAAAAGGTGTTCCGCGCGATGGAGCTCATTGCGGCCTCGCGTATCGGCTCGGCGCGCCGGGAAGCGCAGGAACTGGACCCTTACGCGCGGGCGGTAACCCGCGCGCTCGGGCTGGTGGGGCGCCACGATTTTGACGCCCAGCACCCGCTGATGCGCGAGCGTACCGATACCAATCGGGTAGCGGTACTTGTGGTGACTTCCGACCGCGGCATGGCGGGAGCCTATTCGGCCAATGTACTGCGCGAAGCGGAACGCACCGTGGAGAATCTGCGTGCCGAAGGTAAGGATCCGGTGCTCTACGTGACCGGTCGGCGCGGCCTGCAGTACTTCAAGTTCCGCGGGGTGAATATCGCCGGGGAGTGGAGTGGCACCTCGGATAAGCCCGATCCGGAGCAATCCGATGAAATCGCGCGCACCCTCCTCGAGGCTTTCACCGCTCCGCCGGACGAAGGCGGCGTCGCCGAAGTCCACGTGGTTTACACCCGTTTCGAATCGATGGTGAGCCAGGTGGTGCAGGTGCGCCATATGCTTCCGCTAGCCATTGTTGACTACGGGGAAGGCGATTTGGAGGATACCGGATCGGAATTCTCGGGCGGCGGCACGGAAGAAACCGAACCGCTTTACGATTTCGAACCCTCGGCACACGACGTTTTCGAAGCGCTTGTGCCCATGTATGTTCGCAAACGTATTTCCTCGATTCTTCTCATGGCGGCGGCTTCCGAACTCGCCTCGCGTCAGCAGGCGATGCACGCGGCTACCGATAACGCTGCTGAACTTATTGAGAAGTACACCCGGCTCGCCAATAACGCGCGCCAGGCTGAGATCACCACCGAGATCACTGAAATCGTCTCCGGTGCCGATGCCCTAAGTAACGGATAACGCGCTTCGTAACGGATAAGGAACACACTATGACTGCACAACTAGAGGAGCAGACCGCGGACCTGGCCACAACCGGCCGGATTACGCAGGTCATTGGCGCCGTCGTCGACGTCGAATTTCCGTCCGACGCGCTTCCCGATATCAATAACGCACTGAAAACCACGGCTACCCTCCCCGCCGGTGACGGAAGCGTCATCGAGCAGGAGATGGTCCTGGAAGTGGCCCAGCACCTGGGTGATAACGTGGTGCGCACCATCGCGATGAAGCCGACGGACGGTCTGGTGCGCGGCGCCGTCGTGATCGATACCGGTGCCCCCATCACCGTTCCGGTCGGGGACGTGACCCGCGGGCACGTCTTCAACGTCGTGGGCGAACCGCTCAACGTCTCTCCCGATGAGATCGAGGTGAAGGAACGCTGGTCGATTCACCGTCAGGCTCCCGCTTTCGACGAACTCGAGCCGGAAACTCAGATGTTCCAGACCGGCCTCAAGGTTATCGATCTGCTCACCCCGTACGTGCAGGGTGGCAAGATCGGCCTGTTCGGCGGCGCGGGCGTGGGTAAAACGGTCCTCATCCAGGAAATGATCCAGCGCGTGGCCCTCGACCACGATGGCGTTTCCGTATTCGCCGGGGTGGGCGAACGTACCCGTGAAGGTAACGACCTCATCCACGAAATGGACGAAGCCGGGGTTCTTGATAAGACGGCCCTCGTTTTCGGCCAGATGGACGAGCCGCCGGGGGTGCGCCTGCGTATCGCGCTGTCCGGTTTGACCATGGCGGAGTACTTCCGCGATGTCGCCAACCAGGACGTGCTGCTCTTCATCGATAACATCTTCCGCTTCACCCAGGCCGGTTCGGAAGTATCCACCCTGCTCGGGCGCATGCCTTCCGCGGTGGGCTACCAGCCCACCCTGGCCGATGAAATGGGTGCGCTCCAGGAACGTATTACCTCCACGCGCGGGCATTCCATTACCTCGCTGCAGGCCATTTACGTTCCCGCGGACGATTACACCGACCCGGCGCCGGCAACCACCTTCGCTCACTTGGATGCAACAACCGAGCTTTCGCGTGATATCGCCTCCATGGGTATTTACCCGGCGGTGGATCCCCTCGCTTCGACCTCGCGTATTTTGGATCCGCAGATCGTGGGCCAGCAGCACTACGAAGTCGCGACCCGGGTCAAGGCAATCCTCCAGAAGAACCGCGAGCTTCAGGACATTATCTCCATCCTTGGTGTGGATGAACTCTCCGAAGAAGACCGCCTGACCGTCGCCCGCGCGCGCCGCATCCAGCAGTTCCTCTCGCAGAATATGTACACCGCGGTGAAGTTCACCGGTGTGGAAGGCTCCACCGTTCCGGTTGCGGAAACCGTTGAAGCGTTCCGTCGTATTTGCGACGGCGAATACGATCATGTCCCCGAGCAGGCCTTCTTCAATATTGGAGGCATCGAGGATCTGGAACGCAAGTACCACGAACTGCGGAGCGAATAATGCTGGACGTTGAGATCGTTTCCCAGCGGGAGTTGGCGTGGCGCGGGAATGCCGAATCGGTGACCGCGCCCGGCACCGAAGGCTCGGTGGGTATCCTCACGGACCACACCCCGCTCGTTGCTCTTCTCACGGAAGGCAATGTCGAGGTGCGCGGCTGCGCGGACGGGCGTGATCGCAGCTTCACGATGTCCGGCTCCGGCTTCCTCACGGTGACCGCGAACCAGGTTATTGTGGTGGCCGATTCGGTCAGCGAGCAGTCGGTCAACGGGCAGTAGGCGGAGAGCGCGAATGAGCTGGCAAAGCGTAGCACTGATCGTCGTGCTGGTTCTCCTCGCGCTCCTCATCTACTTCCTGGCGCGGGTGCGGTACCTCTTCAACCAGTGGGGGTCCTCCCAGGCGGCAGTACGCCGGCAGCACCGCTGGCATACCGGAGTGGTGTTTTTCCGCACCGATGCGCTGGAATGGTTCCGGGTGGCCTCCTTATCGTGGCGCCCGGCGCTGCGCCTCGACCGGCGTTCCCTGAGCATCAACCTAGTTAAAATGCGTGACGATATCGCCACCGCTCGCGTGGGGGATGCTCATACAGAAATTGATATGGCCATGAGCCGCCAAGCGCATACCGCGCTGGTGGCGTGGGCGGATTCGGCCCCGCCCCGGGGAGATTGGGTGTTGTTCTAGATGCGCGTTGTTTTTGCTACCTGTTCGGTGGATTATTCCGGACGCCTGGACGCGCATCTCGAACCGGCCACTCGGCTCCTCATGGTCAAGGCGGATGGCTCGGTGCTGGTTCATGCAGATACCGGCTCCTACAAGCCCCTCAACTGGATGATGGGCCCAACCCTCTTCACCGAAGAAGAACCGAGCGCAGCCGAGCGCGAGGCGGGCGTGCGCACCATCTGGAACGTGGAGCACAAGAAAACCGATGACCGGCTGGTTATTCGGATCTACGAGGTCTTTTCCGATTACGAGCAAGACCTCGGGGTGGATCCCGGACTCGTCAAGGACGGGGTGGAAGCGCACCTGCAAAAACTGCTGGCCGAACAGGTGGAACGCATCGCCCCGCAGGCCAGCTTGGTGCGCCGGGAGTACCCCACCGCCATCGGTCCGGTAGATCTTATGGTGCGCGACGGCGAGGGCGGCTATATCGCCGTCGAAATTAAACGCCGCGGCGAAATCGACGGGGTCGAACAGCTCACCCGCTACCTTGACCTCTTGCGCCGCGATCCCCTCCTCACCCCGCTGCGCGGTATTTTCGCAGCCCAGGAAATCAAACCTCAGGCCCGTGTGCTGGCCGAAGACCGCGGCATTGACTGTATGATCTTGAACTACGACGATATGCGTGGCATAGACCACCCGGAGGATCGACTGTTTTAGGACGGGATAATGGGGTTCTTATACGGCCGGGCAGCGTTGCCCGGCGGCGTACGTGAATGTGAAATCGCGTGGGACAAGGGAGTTCTCACGCGGGTAGATACGGTATCGAGCGATGTGACAGCAGAGCTCCCGGAGGGGTGGCTCATCCTCCCCGGGCTCGTTGATGAACACTGCCACGGCGGGGGAGGGGCTTCCTTCCCTGATGCGAAAGATAGCACGGAAGTGGCGCAGGCGGCCGGGGAACATCTGGCGCACGGGACCACTTCGATAGCCGCGGCTCTCACCACCCTGAGCGTGGAGCGCATGGAGGCCGGGGCAAGCTTGCTCGCCGATGCGGTCGAGGACGGGACCCTGGCCGCCATTCTTATTGAGGGACCTTTCCTTTCTAGCGAGCGAGCGGGGGCACAAAACCCCGCCTATTTGGAAACCCCGAGCGTGGAGATTGCTAACCGGCTCCTCACCGCTGCCCGCGGGCATGCCTGGGGGATGACGCTCGCCCCCGAGCTATCGGGGGCGAGCGAGGTGGTGGACCTGCTGCTTGAGCACGGTGTGGTGCCCACCTGGGGGCATACCCACGCGGAGGCCGGCCCGGCGCGGGAGCTCCAGGAGCGGGCGGTGGCCGGCGGGGCAACCCCGGTGGCCACCCACCTCTTTAATGCCATGCGCGAATTGCGTCACCGGGCGCCCGGTCCGGTAGCCGAGTATTTGGCTGCCGCGCGGCGCGGCAGCTGCGTCGTCGAACTTATTGGAGACGGCGTGCATATTAGCTCCGAGCTGGTGCGCAACGTGGTCGAAATCGTGGGCCCGGAAAATATCGCGCTCATCACCGATGCCATGGCGGCTGCCGGTATGGCGGATGGCACCTACGAGCTGGGCGGGCTGCGGGTGCATGTGACCGACGGGCAGGCACGGCTGCGCGGGGGCAATCTCGCGGGCGGCACCTCTCATCTTCTCGATATTGTGCGCACCGTGGTCGGCGCGGGAGTCGATATGAACGACGCCGTTACCATGGCGAGCGCCACCCCGGCCCGCGTAATGGGTTTGACCGATCGCGGATCCCTCGAAGTGGGCAAGCGCGCGGATCTGCTGGTCGTGGATGAGGAACTGCGCCCGCGGCGGGTCTACCGCGCCGGGCAGTTGGTTGCGCAGGACGGCAAGTTGGTGGCGTAGCCGGGAGACTGCGGCGTCGTACGCGATGCTAGTGGACTCCGCGCGCTCAGGGGCTACCATGGAAGAATGCGCCGGTCGAAAAAGTATTCCCGTCCCGTTCACCCGCTGAATATCAGCGCGGCGATGGGTGGGCTCACCTATGAAAACGGACGCGATGGCGCCACGTATAAAGTGCGGCGCATCGCCAGCGCCGCGAAGGATTATGTGTGCCCCGGTTGCGGCGGGATGATCCGGGTTGGTGAAAGCAATATCGTTGCCTGGACGGAGGACACCATCTGGGGTGCCCAGTACGGGGTGGATTCGCGCCGCCACTGGCATCCGGGTTGCTGGCAGCACCGCGGTCGCGCCTAGACTACAACTAATTGTGTACGGTGTGTACACAATGTAAAGTGTGTGATATGACTATTGCAGAAAATCAGGTTAGTACTAGGGAATTACGTGAAGAACTCTCCTATGTGCTCGGGGAAACGCTTCATGCCGGTAGGAGATTCACCGTTACTCGCAACGGCAAACCCGCTGCTGCCATTGTCACGATTGATGATCTTCACGCCTTAGAAGAATTCGAGATGGCTCAGGATATCGCTGCCTATGAGCATGCCAAGCGTACTGATGACGGTGTACGCATTACCCTGGAAGATTTCAAGGCCAGTCTCGATTAAATGTATCGCGTTATTCTGTCAAATTTAGCCGGTAGGCAGCTTCGCAAGTTAGAAAAGCCGATTCGGGACCGAATCCTTGGTGAAATAGAAAAGCTTGCGGTCCAGCCTCGTCCGGTAGGGGTAAAGAAACTAACGAATTATCCTGCCTGGCGTATTCGTGTGGGTAACTATCGTGTCATCTATGAAATAGAAGACGATAAGCTCCTCGTTACGGTTTTGCGTGCTGCGCACCGACGCGAAGTGTATGCCTGATAACTAGTCGCCAGGGTCGCCGTACCCGGGGTAAGTTCCGGTAGCGGCGTTACAATCGAGTTATGAAACTTGCCACACATATTAACGAAGGTGCGGGTATTCCGCTTGTTCTGCTCCACGCTATGCCGATGACGTCCCGGATGTGGGAGGGCGTGCGCGCTGAGCTTTCGGATCTGCACACGATTGCTATTGATGCCCCCGGTTTCGGGGACTCGCCTTCCGGTAGTGAGGTCGACGGCGCCGCGGGCGCCACCACGCCACATATCAATTCCTACCTGGCCGCCCTCGAAGAAACCCTGGCCGACTATGAGTCCATCGTGCTCGCCGGAATTTCCATGGGTGCGACCGTCACGGCCGCTTATGCACTGCGCCACCCCGAGCAGATTGCCGGGCTCGCGCTGCTGGACGGTTCGATTCTGGGGCCGGAGCCCTCGCCTTCCCCGCGGGAAAAGGCCATTGAGAAGCTTGCCTCGGGGCAGAGCTGGGATGTGCTGGCCGGCTGGGTGGATACTATGCTCAGCTCGGCGGCCAGCCCGGAGCTTAAAGAGAAGGTTGCCGCCTATTTCAAGACGGTAGATGCCGGAGCTTTCTCCTGGTTGCAACAAATGATGCTCACCCGCCCGGATACCCGCGGTGTCATGGAGCTGGATGTTCCTATCCTGCTGCTGCGCGGGGTGGATGACCCGAATGCCAAGCACGAAGAATTTGCCCAGCTGCATGAGGTACGCCCGGATCAGCCTTTCGTGGAACTCGAGGGTGCCAGCCACTTCTCCGCGGTGGAAAAGCCGCACGAAGTCGCTACCGCGCTGCGCGAGCTCTACGAGGCTGCTACTCGTTAGCGACCACCATCGCGCGACTCGGGAATCGCACGGCTCTCAAGAATCACATGAGTATCGACGGGGGCAGGAGGTGTTTTCAGAGGTGTAGTGCGTATGTCGTACATTCGAAGTACACCCCGGAAAAAACACCCCTGCCCCCGTCGGCTCGTGAGGAGACACTACCGGTTGTCGGTAGCGTCCCCATTGTTTTCGCCGGCCGCGTCGGATTCTGACGCGTCGGCTTCTGCCGTATCGGACTTTGCCGCATCGGATTCTGCCGCTGCGGGAGACTGATTGCCAGTTCCTGAAGCCTCGGCGCCAGCCTCACCAGCCTCACTAGCTTGACCAGCTTCCCCAGCTTCAGCCGCTTCCGCAGCGGTGCGCTCCTCGGCACTTCCCACGATTTCATCCAGGGCCAGCGGGATATTCGAGGTGGCCAGCATCGTGCGCATATCCTCCAGGTAGGAGGTGAGGGTACGGCGCTGTTCTTCCAGGCCGGCCACGTGGGCATCGGCCTGGCGTTGTGATTCTTCGGCGGCGTCGCGTGCTTCGCGGCGCATCCGCTCGGCATCTTCCCGCGCCGCGCTCACCAGTTCCCGGGCTTCGGTCTGGGCGGCGCTCAGCGCCGCACTCGCCTCAGCTTCCGAGGAGGATGTCAGGGCATTAGCCCGCTTCGTGGCTTCCGCCAGGCGGCGTTCCGCACTGGCGGCCCGAGCCTCGGCGTCGTCGACAAACTTCGCCATGGCCGTACGCGATTCTTCATCGGAACGCGCGCGGGCCGCGGCCGAATCCGCCCGCAATTGCGCAACCTCACGTTCGGCCTCCGCGCGGATTTTCGCGACCTCGGCCTCCGCCTCGCTCCGCAAACGCGCCACCTCAGTTTCAGCCTCGGTGCGCAATTGCGTGACCTCTTCCTCGGCCCGGGTGCGCGCCTGCGCCAATTCCTGAGCGAGAGCCGCGCGGCGCTCCTCTTCTTCGTGGGTGAGCCGGGTGGACTGCTCGGCCTCATCGTGGCGCATTTTCGCCTCCAAACGCTCGGCTTCCCGCTGGGCCGAGGTCACCAGCTCCTCGGCCGTGCGCCGCGAGGTCGTGGTCAATTCGGTGGCTTCCGCCTCGGCACGCTGGCGCACCTGAGCCGCCTCGGTACGCGAGGTATCCAACGTTTCCTGCGCTTCTTTTTCCGCCGCGGAGGTGAGATTTTCCGCCTGCGAACGCGCCCGGGAGACCAGTAGTTCCGCATCGGAATTCGCCCGGCTCATCACGTCCATCGCTTGCTGTTCCGCCCCGCGCAACAGCCGCTCCACCCGGGTGCCCAAACCCGAATAGGATGGGCGTTCATCTTCGCGCAAACGGCTGTGCAATTCGGTGAGCTCACCGGACATACGCAAAACCTGCGCATCCAAACCCGCTACTCGCGACCGAGCTTCGGCGAGCGCATCAGCCAGTTGGTGAATGCGTTCATCGACCTGAGCTTTGTCGTAACCCCTGCGTACTGTTGGAAACAGTTCTAAATCTGCCATAACAACCTTTCCGCGCGCTGCTGGATAGAAATTGCTGCCCTAAGCCTACCGGTCAGCGCACCCGGTGGGGGTAGCGCTGGGCATGTGGTGAACGCTGTGGAGCTCACCACCATCGGCCGGAACGGAGTTTTATAACGGTTAGATAACGGTTAGGCTTTTCTCTAAGCCTAAAAGCGCGGCCGTGCGCCGAAAAATTCCGCCACCGAGCAGGTCACGCGGTAGCTTTAACGTAGGGAATTGTCGTCGATGGTCTTTCGCCGGTGCGGTTGTACCGGGCCGCAAGCCGGAGTGAGAAGGGGAATGATGAAGAAGAACGGAGGAGTCGGTCTCGCGCTCGCGGGCTTGGCGATCCTGGTGGTGGGCATTTTGCTCGGCACTGTGTGGAAGCCGGCCTCCAGCGTCTCCGCCACCGTGGCGCCGGACGGGAAAGGCGTACTCGTCACGGCCCCCGGCGTCCTGGATATGGGCGGGACCGATGTGGAGGTAGCTGTCTCCGGCCCGGCGCAGGACACCATTTCCGTGGGCGCCGGATTTTCCGGTGACGTGCTCGCGTACGCGGAAGGCGTACCCGGCGCCACCATTACCGGTATGAACGACGACGCCGCACTGACGCTGACCCCCTCCCAGGGGGAGGCGGACCCGGGCCAGGTCCTCGCCTCGGATATGTGGTTCTCCAAGGAAGAAGGCAAGGGGAAGGTGGAATTCACCTACACCGTGACCTCCCCGGGAGCGGAATCCCTCATTATGCAGACGTCCTCCGGGGCACTCCCGCAGGTGGAACTCACCTGGGCGTTGCCCGGTGGGCGGAATTGGTCTCTGCCCGTGAGTCTGCTCGGGCTGATTGTGGGGCTCAGCGGGGTGGCCCTACTCATGACCGCCACCAAGGACCAGCGCAGCTTCGCGGCGAAGGTGCGGGCCGGGCAGGATGAGCGCGTATCGCGTGCCAAGCGGGCCGCGGATGAAACGACCATTATGCCGGCCGTACCGGCGGCGGTTGGCGAAGCCGGTGGCGCGGGCGGCACGGGTGGGGCGGCTCAGCCTGTAAGTGACTGCGCCGCGGGTGACCGGGTCGCGGTAACCGGAGGCGCACTGGGCGCGGGCATCCTGATGGAAAGCCCGCGCGCGCAGGAGCTGCGCGAACGCCCCCTCGATCCGGCCGATCGCATCGAGTTGATCGCTCCGGAAGAAGGCGTTTCGGAAGAAAGTGTTTCGGAAGAAACACCCGCCGACGAACCCGCGGGCGAGGAACCGGCGGCAGAGGAACCCGTAACCGAGGAACCTGCGGTAGACGAACCCGCAACCGACGAACCAGCAACCGAGGAACCGGCGGTAGCCGAACCCGCGGCAGCGGAACCGCAAGCCGCGCTCCCGGGCCCGGATGAGGAACCCGGCTACCGCGGCTCGCGCGCCGAATGGCAAGCCGCGGCAGATTCTGGAATCCTCCCCGTTATCCACATGAAGGACGGGGTACCGGTCAAACCTGCCGAACTTGGCGATGCGGACCGCCCGGAAAACTCCGGTGCCAACAGTAGCGATAGCGATATCGCCGCGGAATCCGATCCGCAAAGCTGGTGGAATATCTGGGGGCAAAAGCGGCCCAAACAGAACGACGACGAGGAAGGAACGACCCATGCGTAAGGCCCTGGCCACCCTCGCGGCACTGGCATTACTGGGCGGATGCTCGGCAAACGCCGTCGTCCTGGAACCCACCCCGGCTCCGGCAAGCCCGCGTGCCGCGCTCTCCGATAAACACTTCACCGAGCGGGTCGCCCCCGCGATTTTCGAGCAGCTCACCAAGGCCGACGCCGCCGCCAGCCCCGAAGAATTCAGCGGGCGCGGTTCCGGCCCCTTTAGCGTGGAGCGCAGCGCCCACTACGCACTCAAACGCATTCTGGCCGATAGTTACGACATGCCCGAGCTATCCACCACCATCGATTCGGTGGCGATTTCCGGGGCGGAAGGTTTCCCGCGCAGCGCGCTCGCGGTCGTGAAATGGCCGGCGAATACCACCTCCCAGGGCCTCAACGTATTCACCCAGGGCGCGGCCCGGGAAAATTGGGCGCTGTGGGCCGCCATGGATATTCTTCCCGGCAGTGTGATCCCGGAAATTCCCGCCGGCCCGGCAGGTGCGCAGCGCGTGGCCGCGGATAACGGCGAAGGAGCGGTGGCCTCCCCGCAAGCCGCCCATGACGGCTACCTCGGTACCCTCAACGCCAAGGGAAGCGCTCTCAGTTACGGCTCGGATGCCGATCCGGCCGCCGCGGACGCGGTGCGCACCCAGCTGTCGCAAACCTATGATTCTTTGGCCGGCGCGGTGCAGGGCGTGGGCGCGGTGAGCCAGGCCTTCGGCCCGGCCCAAACCACCCCGGAAAGTTTCCGCGCCAGCGATGGCGGCATCCTCACCGTTTTCCAGGTCAACCAGGCCCTCGAAATCCGCCACACCGCCCAGGGCGGTTCCATTAAGGTCACGGATGCGAAAATTGCCGGGCTGGCCACCGGCCAGGCCAATACCGAGGTAACGGTCCAGGGGACCATGCGCCTCAACTATTCCTTCACGGTGGCCCTGAAAATCCCGGCGGCAGGCGCCCAGAACACAACGATCACCACGGTAGCGGCATCGAAACCGGTGCTCACCTCGGTGCAGAACGGAGGCTAATATGGCAGATATGTCCATGCGCGGCCCGGTCGATTTAGCGGCCCTGGCAGCGGCGAAGAAGCAGGAAAACGCGGCGCCGGTGCCCGGCGCATACCTCACCACCCTCACCGCGGCCGGTCTCAACGCCGAAGTGCAGCTATCCGCGCAGGTTCCGGTTATCGTGCTTTTCGTGGCCGACGGCGAGGCCGGTGAGCTGGGCACCACCCTGGAAAGCGAAGCGCGCCGGCGTCATGGCCAGATCCGCATCGCGGTGGTCAACGCCAGCACCGAAGCGGAACTCGTCCAGGCTTTCGGAGTACGGACCATTCCCATGGGTATCGCGCTCGTCGGCGGCCAACCCGTTCCGCTTTTCCAGGGGGCACCCACCACGGCGCAGCTCACGGAACTCGTTAACCAACTTCTGGCTGCGGCCAACCGGGCCGGCGTGGCCGGCCGCGTGAGTGGGAAAGCCGATGAAGCGGGTGAAACACCCGTCAATCCCCACCATCTAGCAGCGCTCGAAGCCCTGGATAGGGGAGATCTGGACGCCGCGGAATCCGAATTTGACGCGCTCGCGGCGGAAGATCCGGATAGCGACGTGGCGCAGGTGGGCCGCGCTCAGGTGCGTTTGCTGCGTTCCACCCGCGGGCAGGACCCGCAAGCCGTTATGGCCGCGGCGGATGCCGGTGGGCCGGGCGATGCGGCGGCGCAGATCGCCGCTGCCGATATCGAGGTAGCTGCCGGCCGTCCCGATCTGGGATTCGCCCGGCTTATCACCGCCATCAAGGTCACCAGCGCTGAGGTGCGCGAAGAATTGCGCACCCACCTGCTGGAACTCTTCACCGCGGTGGGAGCGGATACCGAAGTTGTGCGCAAGGCCCGCCGTGACCTTGCCTCCGCACTTTTCTAAGGAGAGGGGCTCCTACTCCACCGGTACCAACCAGACGGTGGTATCCGCCGGGATCATCTCCCCTTCGCCCAAGGAACTGGCCGCCGGATCCGAGGCCAGCAGGACCCGCCAACCGGCCGGAAGCGGAGCGGCGTCGTCGAATACCGTGAGCATGAGAACCGGTGGACGCTGCGCGTTCACAGCCCGGTTGGTGGTCACGGCGCGATTGACATAGGCGAGCACGCCGGCGCCGTACTCATCGCACACATCCTCGAGGGAACCGACCCCGAGCTCCAGCTCGTCGCGCAGGCGCAGCATGGTGCGGAAGAAGTGGAGCGGGGAGTGCGGATCAGCCTCCTGCACATCCACCGTGTAACGTGCCCAGTCCGTGCCCTGGGGGAGCCAGGTGGCGCCGTCCGGGGAGAAACCGAAGCCGGGGCGATCCGATTCCCAGGGGAGCGGAACCCGGCAGCCGTCGCGACCCAGCTCCGCGCCGTGCGTGCGGGCGAAAGTGGGGTCCTCGCGCACCTCATCCGGCAGCGAGGTATGTTCGGGCAGGTTGCGTTCCTCGCCCTGATAGATGTAGTAGACCCCCGGCAGCCCGGCGGTGAGCTGGTGCCAGGCCAGGGCGCGGCGAGCACCCAGCTCACGATCCGGTTGCGGATCGTGAGCCCCGATGCCATTCGCTCCGCGGGAGGTATCCCGGTAACCCAGGCGCGAGCACACCCGCACGCCGTCGTGATTCGAGAGTACCCAGGTGGTAGGCGCCCCCACCCGATCCGACTGGCGCAGGGACTGCACAATAATGTCACGCAGGGCGTCGCGCTCGAAAGGCGCGGCCAAATAAATGAAGTTGAAAGCCTGGTTCATTTCATCGGGGCGGATATAGCGGGCCAGGCGCTCTTCGGTATCGGCCCAGGCCTCCGCCACCAGGATGCGTTCGGGAGAGTACTCATCCAAGACCGCGCGCCACTCTCGGTAAATCTCATGGACCTCATCGCGGTCAAAGAACGGTGCCGGTTCGGGTTTCTCCGTTACCCCGGCCATTTCCACCGCCCCGGACCAATCGGGTAGCTCCGGATCTTTCATAAGCCCGTGGGCCACATCCACCCGGAAGCCATCCGCACCCCGATCCAGCCAGAAGCGCAGCGTCTCCAAGAATTCGGTGCGCACCGCGGGGTTGCGCCAGTTGAGATCGGGTTGTGAGCGATCAAAAAGGTGGAGGTAGTAGAGGTCCTCCTCCGCGGCCGGGGTACCGGCAACGAAGGGCAGATCGCGTACCCGGGACCAGGCCGGCCCGCCGAAAACGGAACGCCAATTGGTGGGAGGCTCGCTACCTCCGTTTTTCCCCTCGCGGAACCAGAACAGCTCGCGTTCGGGTGAGCCGGGGCCGGCCGTCACCGCGCGGCGGAAGAGCTCGTGATCCCAGGAGGTGTGGTTCGGGACGATATCAACGATGATTCTCAGGCCGGCCTCGTGCGCGGCTTCGATGAGGTGCTCGGCATCCGCGAGGGTCCCGAAACGCGGATCAACATCGCGGTAGTCGGATACATCGTAGCCGGCATCGAATTGCGGGGAGCGGTAGAAAGGAGAAAGCCAGACCGCGTCAATTCCCAGATCTGCTAGGTAAGGGAGCCGGCCCTCGATGCCGCGCAGGTCCCCGAGCGGCCCGCCCGAGGAAGCAAAAGAACGCGGGTAAATCTGGTAAATAACGGCGTCACGCCACCAGTTTTCACGTTCGGAAGCAGGGTGGAGGAGCATGGGCTGTCCTTTCAGTTAGTGGGGGAGGGCGCGGCAGCGGTGGTGGAACGTACCAGTAATTCTGCCGGGAAAGTCATGGAGGCTCCCGCCTTGGTGCGCTGGGTCGGGGCAAGATCTTCCATGGCTGCCCGCAGCGTGGCGCAGGCGGCGTGCGCGATAGCCGCCACCGGCTGGCGCAGCGTGGTCAAGGCCGGGCGCATGAAGCGAATAAGCGGCGAATCGTCAAAACCAACAATCGACACATCCGCGGGCACCCGCACCCCGCGCCGCTCCAGGGCATCCAGCGCGCCGAGCGCCATAATATCGGAGCCGAAAACCATGGCGGTGCACCCGCGTGCGAGCAGGGCTTCGGCCGCGCGCGCCCCGCCGTGGGCAGTGAAAAAAGTTTCTGCAACAATCACAGCAGCGCCGGGGAGAACCTGGGTGATGGCCTCGCTAAAACCGATTTCTTTACGCTGGCCGGGGATATAGCGGCGTTGCCCGATGCCCAGGCCGATCCTGGTGTGCCCGAGTCCAGCCAGTAGCCGCACGGCCTGGTGCATGGATTCGGCGTCGTCGGTAGAAAAATCCGGTGCCGGAACCCGCGGATTCGCCCCGTTGATCGTCACGAAGGGGAGACGTTCGGCCAGGTGCACGTACCGTTCCGGAGAAGCTTTGGAATCGGCGTGCATACCCGAGACGAAAACCAATCCGCATACCTCGCGAGCGGTTAGTGATGCGACCGCTTCGTCCTCGGTAAGGGCGCCGGGAGCCTGGGTTGCCAGGGTGGTGGTGTACCCGGCGGCGTTAAATTTCCGTTCGAGCTCCTGATAGAACACCGGGAAAATTGGGTTGGTCAGTTCGGGAAGGAGCAGTCCCACGGTTCCGCTTGCCTCGCTCAGGCGAGGGGGGCGCTCATATCCGAGCATATCGAGGGCCGCGAGCACCGCGGTACGCGTTTCCTCGCTGACGTTGCCTTTCTGGTTAATCACGCGCGATACGGTCGCGACGGACACCCCCGCGTGGGTGGCAACATCTTGCATGCGAATTTTACTCATGGGTACCGAGACGTCCTTGTGCTGGTCGGCGCGGTGCGCGCCGTCGTGAAACATCGTACTGAGGCTTTTCTGAAAACTCCAGCGCGAAAGTGGGTGCGGCGGGGTGTGGAGAGCGGGAACGTGCCCGCCGGTGTCGTGTCTATGCGCTGTTACGGTGCGGAACGACGGCGCAGCTACCCACCGATCACCACTCCCACTCTGAAAGTGTTTCTGAAAAGAGAATAGCGCCATAAGCCCGCAAAACTGCGGAAAAGTCGGCGTGATTCACCTAGGGGAATGTAACGGCGTAAAAAAGACTGCAAAAAGGGGTGAAAATTACCGAATGATGCGCTACCCTCGGAGATAACGGGGAACGTGATGGTGCGATCCCGCGTAGCGAAGAATCAACGCAAGGAGTAAAAATGCGACGGAGCATAAGCGCGATGGCCGCGGTATCCGCGCTGGCGTTTGTTTTAGGCGCCTGCGGTGGTAATGGCGGTGCGGCGGATAAGAGCGAAGCCCCTGCCGGAGCCAGCTCGGCGGCACCGGCTGCCGGGGGCGGGGCCACCATTACGGTGTGGACGGATTCCAACCGCCAGCCCGCCCTGGAAAGCGCAGCCAAGAAATTCGAATCGGAAACCGGCAACCACGTGGAGCTCGTGGTCAAGGAATTCGGGGATGTGCGCGCGGAATTCCTCACCCAGGTCTCGAACGGTCAGGGCCCGGATATCACCGTGGGTGCCAATGATTGGCTCGGTGAATTCGTGGCGAACGGCGTCGTCGCCCCCATCGAATTAGGTGATAAGGCGAAGGACTTCAATGACGTGGCCACCACGGCCTTCTCCACCGGCGGTAATCTGTACGGCCTGCCCTACGCGCTGGAGAATCTCGCCCTCATCCGCAATACCGCGCTGGCGGATTCCACTCCGGCCACGTTTGACGAAATGATCGCCAAGGGCAAGGAAGCGGGCGTGAAGTACCCCTTCCTCATCCAGACCACCGACAAGGGCGATCCCTACACCTACTACCCCTTCCAGCAATCCTTCGGAGCGCCCGTTTTTGAGACGAATGCGGACGGTTCCACCTCCACGAACCTCGGTATGGGCGGGGCGAACGGCGAGGCTTTCGCCACCTGGTTGCACGAGCAGGGCAAGGCCGGCGTTTTCGAAACGGCGATGACCTACGATATTGGGGTCGATGCCTTCAAGAAGGGCGAGTCGCCCTATATTCTGGGCGGCCCGTGGATGATTGAGGACTTCCGCAGCGCTGGCCTCAAGGTAGCGGTGGAGCCGATTCCGGCGCCGGGCCCCAAGGCCGCGACCCCGCTCGTAGGCGTGCAGGGCTTCTATGTTTCCGCGCAGTCGAAGAACCAGATTGTGGCCAACCAGTTCCTCGTTGATTACATGGCCACCCCGGAGGTGCAGCTGGATATTTACAAGGCCGGCAACCGTCTCCCGGCGCTGACGGCCGCGGCTCAGGAAGCCCAGAAAGACGAGGTGACCGCCGGTTTCGCGCGGGCGGCCGAAGGCGCTCAGCCGATGCCCACCATCCCGGAAATGGGTGCGGTGTGGGTGCCCTGGGGCGTCACCGAAGCTCAGATCATTGACGGCGCCGAACCGGTGGCCGCATGGCAGAGCCTCATCCAGAATCTGCAGGCAGAACTAGCCAAGTAAGCTGCGAACGCGAGGGTGACTCGGAGGTGTCCGGGTCACCCTCGCGTCAGCGAAGAGGTAAGTCATGAGTACGGAAACGGAGAACCGGGCCGGGCGCCGCGCGACCGAGCGTGGCAGCGCCCGCGCGGAAAAGAAGATCCCGGTGGTGGGAACCTCGCACGCGCGCACCTGGTCGGTGGGTTTTGTTATCAAGCTGGTCCTCATGGCGCTGGTCAACGCGCTGGGGATCTACATTATCGCGGCGGCTTTTAACGAGGGATCGTGGATCCTGGTTGCTGTAGCTGCGGCGGTGCTGGGCATCGTGGATTACGTGTATTTCTCGCGGAAACATCTGGCTGCCAAGTACCTCACGCCGGGGCTGGTATTCCTCGCGATTTTCCAGGTGTTCGTTATCCTCTACACCGGTTACATCGCGTTCACCAACTACGGCGACCGCCATATGCTCACCAAAGAGCGCGCCACCGAAGCACTGCTGCTCACCTCCACCCAGCGGGTTGAGGGCAGCGCGCAGTACCCCCTCGCGGTCGTGGACGCGGGCGGGGAACTCGGCTTCGCTATTGTGAACGACGACGGCGCGGTGCTCGTGGGCACCGAGGATGCACCTTTCGTCGCTGTGAAAAATGCCCAGGTCAGCGGCAAGCGCATCACCGAGGTGCCCGGCTATGAGATCCTCACGCCCGCCCAGATCGGGGCGCGGCAGGCGGAGATCACCGCGCTGCGCGTCCCCATGAGTGAGGACCCGGGGGATGGATTTATTGGAACCCAAACTGCCACAACCGGTTTTGTTTTCCAATCGACCCTCAAGCACGACGCCGTGGCCGATACCCTCACCGATATCACCACGGGCAAGGTCTATCACGCTGATTCCAGCGAGGGCTTCTATCGCGCTGACGACGGTGAAACTCTCAATACCGGCTGGCGAGTGACAGTGGGCTTCAAGAATTTCGCTGATGCCTTCGGTGATGCTCGCTACGCGAGCCCCTTCCTCAAGGTGCTGGTGTGGACTTTCGCTTTCGCCTTCCTCTCGGTGGCGACCACTTTCCTACTGGGCATGTTCTTTGCGCTGGTCATGAATGATGAGCGGATGCGCGGGCGCAAAATCTACCGCACGATTATGCTGCTTCCCTACGCCTTCCCCTCCTTCATGACGGCATTCCTCTTCGCCGGTATGCTCAACCCGAAGTACGGGTTCTTCAACCAGGTGCTTTTCGGGGGTGCGGAGATCGGGTGGCTGACCGATCCGTGGCTGGCCAAGCTTTCCGTGATCCTGGTGAATCTGTGGATGGGCTTCCCCTATATGTTCCTCATCTGCACGGGGGCGCTGCAATCCATTCCGTCCGAACTCAATGAGGCGGCGGAGATCGACGGCGCGGGCGGGCTTAAGCGGTGGCGGTATATTACCTTGCCGCAGCTCATGATCCAGGTGACTCCGCTCCTCATCTCCTCCTTCGCCTTTAACTTCAATAACTTCAACCTCATCTACATGCTCACGCGCGGCGGCCCGCAATTCGCGGACGCCTCGGTACCGGTGGGCTCCACGGACATCCTCATTTCGATGGTGTACCAAATTTCCGGGCTTTCGGGCGCGGCAACGAAGAATTACGGCCTGGCTTCGGCCATGTCCATCCTCATCTTCGTTATTGTCGGCACGATTTCCCTCATCAGCTTCCGGCGTTCGCGTTCAATTGAGGGGGCACAGTAATGGCAAACGATTCCATCATGACGGTTCCCGGCGGTGCTGCTGGCGGCGTGGGTGTAACCGCGCGCGGCGCAGTTCCCGTGATCGAGGAGAAGATCAGCCATAAGGAACGCCATCACAATAAGGTGAGTTTCGGGCGCTGGTTTTCCCAGGTGGGCTTCCGGCACCTGGTCGGGCTTTTCGCCGTCGTCTATTCGGCCTTCCCGATTATTTATGTGCTCTCCGCAGCCCTGAACCCGAATACCAAAACGACGCTGACGTCTGCGAATTCCCTTTTCTCGGAGATCTCGACTCAGAACTTCACCCAATTGGGAACCTCGACGATGTTCTGGCGTTGGTTCGCTAATACTCTGGAGATCGGGATTTTCTCCGCGCTCGGGGCGGTTCTTATGGGAGCGGCCGCGGCCTACGCATTTTCGCGCTTCCGCTTCCAGGGGCGCAAAGGCGGGCTGCTGGCCCTCATGGTCATTCAGATGTTCCCGCAGCTGCTGGCATTCGTAGCAATTTTCTTGCTGCTCAGCCAGCTCGGCGAGGTAGTGCCGGTGCTCGGGCTGGACTCCAAGCTCTCGTTGATCTGCGTGTACCTGGGCGGGGCCTTGGGCGCCAATACCTTCCTCATGTACGGCACCTTCAACTCCATTCCGATGGAGCTGGACGAAGCGGCGAAGATCGATGGTGCTAGCCATTCGCAGGTCTACTGGACCATCGTGCTCCCGCTGGTCACCCCGATCCTCGCGGTGGTGGGACTGCTGGCCTTCATCGGAGCCTTCAACGATTTCATCCTGGCCTCCACAATTCTCTCCAAAGAAGAGAATTGGACCCTGGCTATCGGCATGAATATTTGGGTGGGTGGCAATGAGAAGCAATGGGGCTGGTTCACAGCCGGCGCGGTCATCTCCGCGCTCCCGATTCTGCTCCTCTTCCTCTTCCTGCAGCGTTACATCGTGTCGGGACTGACGGGCGGATCCGTCAAGGGGTAAGCCCGGTGGCTGATTCCTCCGGTTCGGGCGGCCGGTCACCTGGTAATGCTCCGCCGGAGCTGACCGGCCACCCCTGACATATTTACTCATAACCCGGACTTTCCGTCGGTGATTTGCCGAGGAAAGTCCGGGTTATTGGTTCGGCAATGGGGCACTATGTGTTTTTCGAGCTGTACTTCATTTGTTATACGTGCGAAGTACACCTCGGAAAAAACACCCCTGCCTCGCCGCACCGCTGCCGTGGATCGACCAAAGTGCAAATCCTGAACCGTTGGGGTCGCGTAGTGCAAGCCCAGGGACAGAAATCGGGCCAAAATGGTGCGTAGATTTGCACTTTGCTTTGTGTGTAGGCAAAGGCGTGGGCCCGGTGGTCACGTGACCAC
>NZ_JBOZCJ010000023.1:0-37874 GCF_051265215.1 Actinotignum stranguriae | reverse complement strand
TGACTCTGATCCCGATAAGGACGGGGTCTCCGGGGATGCCGATCAGTGCCCGACCATCGCCGGGCCCCACCTGCGTCGTCGTGTTTAAAAGCGCCGCGGCTCAGGCGTGACTACACGTCAGAGCGCGAGAAGCGCCAGCCGCCCAGGGCAAGCAGCACCACCGCCAGCGCGCACCACAGCCCCAGGCCGAGGGCCGGGCTGGAAACCGTGAACGAGGTGACGTCGGCGCCGGCGTTGAGGCCGGGCGGGCTGAGCGCCGCGGTGAGGAGCATCGGCGGCAGGTAGGGGATCACGAAGCTGCGCACGAACTCGGAAGGGATAAGCGCGAGCACCGGGGAGAGCATCATCACCGCGAGGATGAGCACAATGGTGCCGGCAGAACTGCGCAGCAGATATCCGATTCCCAGGGCCATCCACGCGGAGGTGACCATGGCGATGATGAAGTTAAGGAAGAGCCACCAGGCATCGCCGCTGAAGCCGATTGTGAGGCCGAAGAGGGTGCCCACCACGGCGCCCAATCCTAGGAGCACCAACGTGGTGGCCAGGGCGACCAGGCTGAGCGCGAGGGTGCGGGCGGCCACGTTGCGCCAGCGGCGCGGGTCGGCGCTCACGGTGGAGCGCATGGTATTCGCGGCGTATTCCGAGCACACCGTGACGGCGCCGAAAGCTACCATGATGATCTGGAAAATGCTGCTCGCGCTGATGAGGACGTATGCGGCGAGGGAATGCTCCGCCCCCATGGCGGTGGCGTACGCATTGAGTTCGAGCTCGCTGGAACCCCAGGCCGTGAGCGCGGTGATCGCCAGGGAGAAGAGCGTCCCGATGACGAGCGTCCAGCGCAGCGAAGGCAGCGTGAGGATCTTGCGCAGTTCGGAGCGCAGCGAGCGGCCCAGCGTGACTCGGTAGTTCGGAGCCGCGAATTGGCTGATGCGCGGGGGAACATAAGCGGTACTCATCGGTGGCCTCCCGGGAGGTTCGTGGTGGGGCGGCCCGCGCCGTATTCGACGTCGTGGCCGGTCAGGTCCATGAAAATATCTTCCAGCGAGCGGTGGACGGTAGCCAGTTCGTCCAGCTGCACCCCTGCCTCGAAGGCGATTTTGCCGATGGCCGCGCGTGAACCACCCGGGATCGCGAAACGGGCGACCGGGGCGACCGGCGTGGCGTGCCCAACCGGCGTGGCGTGCCCAACCGGCGTGGCGTGCGCCTCCGGCGCGCCCGCCGCGGGCCCCGCAACCTCGCTAGCATCCTGGAAGTCCAGCCCGGCTGCCCGCAGCGCACCCTCCAAGCCGGCCCGGTTGGGGGAGGCCACCAGCACCGTGGTATTCGCCGCGGCTTCGGTGAAACTCTCGATGGGACCGAAAGCAATCATGCGCCCGCGCCCGATGACCAGCAGGTCGTCAGCGGTTTGCTGCATTTCGCTCATGAGATGCGAGGACACCAGAATGGTGCGGCCCTGCTGCGCGAGCGTGCGCATGAGCAGACGCACCCAGCGCACCCCGTCCGGGTCCAGCCCGTTGACGGGTTCGTCGAAGAGCAGCACTTCCGGATCACCCAGCAGCGCCGCGGCAATCCCGAGCCGCTGGCCCATACCCAGGGAGAAGCCCTTGAGCTTACGCTTGGCCACGGTCCCGATGCCCGTCAATTCGATGACTTCGTCCACGCGCCGAGCGGGAATCCCGTGGGTGGCAGCCAGAATCTGCAGGTGGCTACGCGCGCTGCGCGAACCGTGGAAGGCTTTGCCATCCAGTAGTGCGCCCACCGTGGTGAGCGGGGAGGCGAGCTGCTCATAGGGCTGCCCGGCGATGAGGGCACGCCCGGAGGTGGGGCGATCCAGCCCCATAATGCAGCGCATCGTGGTGGATTTGCCCGAGCCATTCGGGCCGAGAAACCCGGTGATTTTCCCGGGTTGGAGCTGGAAACTCAGGTTATCGACCGCGGTGGTCGCACCGTAGCGTTTCGTCAGGGCTTCGACTGTTATCACAGGCAGTCCTTTCGTGCTGGATTGGTGAGTGCCCGGCCGCGTTGGCACTCGCGCCGCCTATTCTACAGCCGCCCCGCACGCTCCCCGGTGGTCCTCATCTCATGGACGCTCCGCCGCCCCGTGTCTCGCCTCCCCGTATTCGCGCAGTCCTAGAATGTGCCTATGCCGCAATCCTCACGCACCACCACCCGCATCCGCGCCCTCGACGGCATCCGCGCGCTCGCGATCATTGCGGTGGTGCTCTATCACATGCGTCCGGCGGTGCTGACCGGCGGATTCATCGGCGTCACGGTGTTTTTCGTGCTGTCCGGTTTCCTCATCACCCGCAGCGTGCTGCGCGAGCTGAGCCGCGAACGCCGCTTCTCCTACCTGCGTTACCTGCGCCGCCGCCTCCTGCGCCTGTGGCCTCCGGTTCTCGTCACCATCGCGGGGGCTGCGCTCTTCAGCTACATTTTTGCGCCCAGCCTGCTCCCGAAAGTGCAGGCTGACGCCCTCCCGGCCGCGCTTTTCGCGAGTAACTGGGTCTATATTTTCCGGGAGGTCCCGTATTTCGCGGCCTCCGGCCTGCCGTCCCCGCTCACTCACCTGTGGTACCTGGGGGTCCTCGCCCAGTTCTACCTGCTCTGGCCGTTCATCCTGCTGGCTCTGCGCCGGGTGCGTTACTCGACGGTGCGGATCGTGGCGGGCCTGGCCCTCGCCTCCGCGCTGCTCATGGCCGTGCTTTTCTTCGCGGGTCCGGATTCCACCCGCGCCTACTACGGCCTGGATACTCGCGCCGCTGAAATCCTTATTGGCGCGCTTGCGGCTCTCGTTTCGCCGTATATTGCGTCCCTGTGGTCGCGCGCGGATAGTACGACGCCGCAGCTTCCCGCGCGTTCCGCCACCTCTGCTTTCGCGTTGCGGGTCGGCACCGGCGCCGCTCTCCTGGCGCTGCTGGCGCTGGCTGTATGGGCGGATGGTGAATCGGCTCTCACGTACGCGGGTGGTTTAACGACGACGGCGCTTCTGACCGCACTTATTGTCCTCACCGTGCACAACCCGCGGCTGGGCCTGAGCCGGGTATTGGCTAGTGCACCTTTTGCCTATGTGGGTTCGCGATCCTTCTCCCTCTACCTGGTTCACTATCCGCTGTTGCTTTTCATGAATCCGGCAACCCGCACCGCGGAGATTTCCGGGGCGGCCAAGATCGGGCAGCTGCTGGTGGTGGGCCTGGTGGCGGAGCTGTTTTATCGGTGTGTGGAGCATCCGAGCGCGCGCTTGGCGCGGGCCGGCTGGCGCGCGGGTTTACGTAGCTGGTGGACTAGCCTGCGCACGTGGCGTAGCGATATGCGCACGTGGTGCACCGGCTCGCGTAACTGGTGTAACTGGCGTAGCTTCGCGGGTAAGAACCAGCTGAGTGACACGGCCTTCGCGGTGCTGAGCGCGGTGTCTCTCCTGCTCGTGACTCTGCTGGCTTTTGCGCCGATTTCCTGGCAGCGCCTCGCGGATTCCCGCGCGGTGGCGCTGCGCCCCGAGCTCGCCGCCCCTGCGCCCGCTATCTCGGCCCCGGCCAGCTCCGCCCCGGCTGTCTCGGCTCCGGCCGCCACCAGCGCGGCGCCCACTCCCAGTCCAACTCCCGCGCCGGGCGCTCTCCAGCCCATCGCCACGAAAGTACCGGGCAATCTGGATGCTTCAGCGTGGAGTAAGGACCCGGCCACCGGTGTTTGCGGGGCTAACGCCGTGATGATCGGTGATTCGGTGACTTTGGGTGCCACCGAGGCCCTCAAGGAGGTCCTTCCCAATTCGGTGGTGGACGGTAAGGTCAGCCGGCAATTTACCGCCGGCGCGGAGGTGTTCGCCGAGCGCCAAGCCCTCGGGGAGAAGCCGCGGGTGCTTATCTATGCGCTCGGCTCGAACGGAGCTATTGGCGGGGAGGCGGATATCCAAAAACTGGTGGACGCCGCTCAGGGTCTTCCCGTCTATTTCGTGACGAACCGCAGCCCGCTGCCAGCCCAAAACCCGAATAACGAGCTGCTCAAGGCCTACGCCGCCTCCCACCCGAATGTGGGCATTATTGATTGGTGGGCGGCCACCGAAGGCCACGAAGAATTCCTGCGTGACGATGGCATCCATCTCACACCCACCGGGCAGCAGCACTTCGCTACCCTTATCCAGCAGGCCCTGTGCGGGGCCTAAAAGGCCAGCCGGAAAGGTAGGAGCGGTGCGCGTTCTCAATTCTCTTCTCGGGTTGCTCCTTGCCGTCTTCGCGGTTTTCACGGTGCAACCGGCCTGGTTCGGTCCGGCCGCCCGGCTTGCCACCGTGGTGCCCGGGGCTCAGATCATGTCCAGCCGCGGGGCGCTGGCGCTCGGGATGCTGATCGCCGCGCTCGCGGTGGGGCTGCTCGGTGCGGTCCGCAGGTATTTTGGGGGTGGGCGCGTGGCGGTGAGCTGCGCCGTCGTGCTACTACTCGTGGCCCTCGCGCATGCCGGAACCTTGAGCGGGCGCGGGCTGGAGCGGGAGACTCTCGGTGCGCCCGCGGCCGGCGAGCTCACCGTGGTGCAGTACAACACCGAGGGCGGGCGCGTGGACTGGGATCAATTGGCCGATACCATCGTGCGGGTGGGGGCAGATGCGGTTTCGCTGATTGAAACCTCGGGCGATGCCGGTGCGGAGATTCAGGAGAAGCTGGCCGCGCGCGGGGTTGACTACCAGCTTTTTGACGGCGGTGTTTCTCGCTATAGCGCCGATTGGCGCTCTTCGGTGCTGCTCGTTTCAGCCGCGCGCGGGGAGTACGAAGCGGTGGATTTGAGCGAAAGCTACGGCGATGATCTGGCACGCGCGGTGGCGGCCGCGCCGCGCGACGGGGCGCGCCCGGGTGCTCCGATGTTCGTGGCCGGGCATCCCACGGCTCCGGTACCTGCGTATATGGATCTGTGGCGCGCGGAGGCGCGGGCGTTGTACCAGGTGTGTGCGGCCGTGCCGGATGCGGTTGTTGCAGGGGATTTTAATTCGACGGCGGACCACCAGGCTGCTCTCAGCCCTGGCTCGACCTGCCGTGATCTGGGGGCTGACGCCGGAATTGGCGCGGTGGGGACGTGGCCCACCAGGGTGCCCGCGCTGCTGGCCTCGCCAATTGATCGGGTCATGAGCTCGGGGGCCTACCGCGGGGTGGCCGGGGAGATCATCGACCCGGGTAAGGCCAGCGATCACCGCGGCATCATCGTGCGGCTCAAGCCGGCTGCTGCTCCTGCTACTGATCCCACGCCGGCAACGGAATCCGATTCTTAGGGACTGGCTGGGGCGGGGCCCGCAAGCAACTGTAAATGTGCCGCAAACTCGTTAGCGAGCTCATCCAATCGTGCGTTCACCACGGTAGTACTCCTCGAAGCGATCCAGGATTTCCATTTCGAAGTAGGCGTTAGTTTCTTTTGGTCCGAGCTGGTAGTTATCAGCGCGCAAGTCGAATTCTTCCCGGGTCATTCTGACCTCACGCAAGATTTCTTCCTTGCGCTTGAGAACATCTTCAAGTGATGTAAACGTAAGTTCCGGAGTACACAGCCGATCCTCGGCAATATCCATATGTCTCACTCCTTCAATCGTCTTATGGCGAAGTAGTTACGTGTGCTTCTCCGTCATTCTTGCGTGGTATGCAAGCGCCAAAAAGACCGATCCACAACCTGTGGAAAAACGCGGAGTAATTCTGCGGATAACTCCGGACCCGTTGCTGTCATATTCCTTCACCATCTACCCCCAATCCCACTCCTTGAAAACTTCCGTCACCTAGAATGGGAGACGTGGATTTGGATACGCTCTCGGAATGGTCTCCGGTTGTTTTTGACCTCTTAGATATTTTCGGGGTGTTCGTGGCGGCCATCCTTGGCGGCATGGTGGCCCGCGAAAAATCTTTCGACATCGTTGGTTTCGTTATCGTGGCGATTATCAGCGCCCTGGGTGGCGGTATGCTGCGCGATATCCTTATCCAGCAGGCGCCGCTTCTCAAGGAACCACCGGTGGCGCTCACCAATCCCTACTATCTCAGCTGCGCCCTGCTCGGGGCGCTGGTGGCCTATCTGCTGCGCCTGCGCGGGAAATGGGTGCGGCGCTTTATGACGGTCATGGACGCTGCCGTTATGGGTGCCTGGACCGCCACTGGTGTTATCAAAACTCTCAACGCCGGACTGGGCGTGATGCCGGCGGTCATGATGGGCATGATTACCGCGGTGGGTGGCGGGCTTATCCGCGATATCACGGTGGGCCGCACCCCGGTGATTTTCGGCGGTAATACTCTTTATGCCACGGCTTCGCTTATCGCGGCGTTCCCCGCGGTGGTGCTCTGGTACAACCACGCGCCGATGCTGGCGATGGCGGTTTCTACCCTGCTCGCTTCGCTGCTGGTGATCCTGGCTCGCGTTTTCGAGTGGTCGCTGCCCGTGAATCGGGACTATTCCGTGAACGATACTCTCCAGCACGTCAGTTCTTCGCTGAGCCGGCGGATGCGTAGGTTGCGGGACGAAGAACACCGTCGGCTTGCGCGTGCGGAACGCCAGGAACGTGCGGTACGACGGCGCAACCAATCCCGCCAGTCGCTTCGCGCGCGGGCACTCAGCAAGAAGAGCCAAGCGAATTCTTCCGGCTCGGGCGGCTCCGGAGATGCTGGCTCACATGCTTAGTAAATCGCAACCGGGCCGCAGGGGCCGGGAATCACATCAATCTCCGCGTCGAAAATCGCGGAAAGGCGCTCCGGGGTCATAATATCCGCAGGGGTGCCCGCGTCCATAACGATGCCCTCCCGCATGGCAATAATGCGATCCGAGTAGCGTGCCGCGAAATTAATATCATGGATAACCAGCACGATGGTGCGGTGGAGCTCATCCGCGGCCTGGCGCAGGTGGCGCATCATCTGCACCGAATGCGAAATATCCAGATTATTGAGAGGCTCATCCAGCAGCACGCAATCGGTTTCCTGGGTGAGGACCATCGCCACGTAGGCACGCTGGCGCTGCCCACCGGACAGCTCATCCAGGTAGCGCCCTTCCAGCTCCGTGAGCCCCAGGAAATCAATATAGCGGGAGATAATCTCCTCATCTTCGGCAGTGAGGCGCCCATTGGAATACGGGAACCGCCCGAAGCCAACCAGCTGGCGCACCGTCAGGCGAGTAACGAAGTGATTTTCCTGGCGTAGGATCGCGAGAATCTTGGCAAGATCGGCGGATTTCGTCGTCGTCACATCAAGACCCGCCACCGCAATCGCGCCCGCGTCCATACGCATGAGCCGCCCGATCATCGTCAGCAGCGTGGACTTACCCGCACCATTCGGGCCCACCAGCGCCGTGACCCCACCGCGCGGAATATCCAAGGTCACCGGGCCGATCCGCACCTCCGAACTGTAGTCGCGGCGGGTACCTTCCATGCGGATCATCGGATCCGCGCAGCTCAGATCAGCCGCACGCAGATGCGGGGAAACAACCGGCGGAACCGGTGCGGGAACCTCGATATGTGTGCCTGCTGTTTTCTTGCGGTGGCGCATTACAACCGCCCCTTTCTCAGAACGACGACGAGGAACATCAGGCCGCCCACCAGTTCAATAATGATGGAGACCACGCCTTCCGCCGAGAAAATATTTTTCATCACGAAGAAGCCACCCATGAGTACCGCGTAACCGATCACGGCGGCCATGGGGAAGAGGAAACGGTGATCGTAAGTATCCGCAGCTTGGTAGGTGAGGGTAGCAACCAGGAAACCGAAGAAGGTCATGGGCCCCACCAGCGCCGTGGATACCGAGATAAGTACCGCGATAAGCGTGAGAGAAATAAGGAGCATACGCAGGTGGTTGACGCCCAGCGACACCGCCACATCCCGCCCCAGCGCAATCGCATTGAGGGAACGCGAAATGAGGAGGAGCGCCACCCCGGCGCCCAGCGCCAGCGGGAGCGCCGCCACGAACACATCCGAGCGAGCATTCGCGATAGTGCCGAACATACGCGCGGAAAGCACATCGAATTCGGAAGGAGTAAGCATGCGCTGCATAAAAGCGGAAAGTGACCCCAACCCGGTGCCGATAATAATGCCGATTAGCAGCATAATATGAAGGCTGCCGAGTTTGCCGCGCAGCAGCCACCCGTACAGCGCCAGCGCGCAGGCCACCATAATCGCCACCTGGATAAGGAAAGCTCGCACCCCGGTGAAAGCCACGAACCCGGCCACCCCGAAGAAGAAAATCGTGGAGGTGTGAATCACCGAATACAGCGACTCGAAACCCATAATCGACGGCGTGAGAATTCGGTTAGTGGTGACCGTCTGGAAGGCGAGGGTGGCCAGCGACTGGCAGAAGGCCACCAGCAGAATAGAAAAAACTGCCTCGGCACGCATCCGGGTAATAATCCAGAAACCTTCGGAGCCCACCGCCACCGGAATATTCCACACAAAGTAGAGAGCGGTGCAGGCCAAGCCGAGCAGCGCGGTGCCGATCAGCAGCAACCAGTAGCGCCGCCGCGCCCGCGGGGTTGCGAAAGCGCCCGCGTGGCTGGGAGCTTGTCCAGGAACGCGAGACTTTTCGGGATATTGTGGTACGACGACGCTCATGAGAGCCTCCGCCGCTGCCGCAGAATAAGGAAGATGAACACGGCCGCTCCCAGGGTGCCGAGGATGAGGGACACCGGGATTTCAAAGGGGGCGATGAGGGTGCGGGATACCAGGTCACAGACCGTGAGGATTCCGGCTCCGAAAACGCAGACCCAGGGGAGATTAGAACGCAGATCGTCCCCGCGCAGCAACGAAATAATATTAGGGACGATAAGCCCGAGGAAGGGAATACGGCCAATCACCACGGTGACCACGCCGGTGGTCAGGGCGATCACCCCGGTGCCGAGCAGCACGATGAGGTTGTAGTTCACGCCCAGCCCGGTGGCCACATCCTCACCCAGGCCTGCCACGGTGAGGCGGTCGGCCAGGATAAAAATGAGGACGGTGGCAATAAGAACAATCCACAGCGGTTCGTAACGTCCGGCCACCACATTCGCGAAACTGCCCTGGAACCAGACCCCCAGGGTCTGCAGAGTGTCAGTTTTGAGGGCGAAGAAGGTGGAAATAGCGGATACCACCGCGCCGAGCATAATTCCCACAATCGGCACAATCACCGAGGAACGCAGCGTCACCCGGCGGAGGAACAAGAAGAAAATAATGGTGCCGATAAAAGCGAAAAGGATAGCTGCCAGCATCTGCTCAATAAGCGAGGTATGCGGGACCAGGAACATGACCACGAGCAGCCCGAGGCCGGCCCATTCGGTGGTGCCCGTGGTGGTGGGTTCCACGAATTTATTCTGGGTCAGTAATTGCATGACCAGCCCGCACATCGCCATAGCGGCACCGGCCAGCACCAGGGAGGCGGTACGGGGGATGCGGGTGGCGAAATACATGAATTCGCCGTCTTCGTGCTCGGCGATATTGTAGGTGCCCGTGGTCATGGATAGATAGACGAGACCCGCCAGAATCACGACGCCGAGGGTGAGCGGTAGGGCTCGCAGCAGTCTACTCGCGGTAGGCCTGCGGGAGGAAAGAGAACTCTGCGGTGGTGTTGTCATGGGCGTACAAGCTGCGGGGGGCGGGTTCCCGGCCCCCGCAGGTTAGTAAACCGTTAGCCTGAGCTACTTGGCGGCCTTGAAGGCCTTGGCCAGGTCGTTGAGGAATTCGATGTAGGTTTGCGGACCTTCGTTGATGTAGGTATCCGCGGGCATGGTCAGGATCTGCTTCTTCTGCACCGCCGGCACATTGGCCATGGCGGGGGAGTTGGTTACCAGATCAGCACCGTGGGCCTCACTGCCTTTACCGACCGCGGCATCGCGGTCCATAATGAGGATCCACTCGGGATTGGCCTGGGCCAGGGCTTCGTCGGAAACTTCGTCACCCCTGTGGTTAGCGGTTCCTTCACCCAGATCGAAGGCCGGGGTGAGGTTGAGGAGCGGGTAGAGCGGCCCGAGGGTGCGGCCCACGCCCGGGGCGAGGTAGCCCATCTTGCCACCGCTGGTATTGATGGAGAGAACCTTCTGGCCGGCAGGGTAGGCATCGCGCGCGGCGGCAATCGCGGCATCCAGATCCGCGTTGAGCTTAGCGGCTTCCTTTTCCTTGCCGAAGATCTTGCCCAGATCCTCAACGTCCTTCTTCATGCCGTCCATGAGGAGTTCGCCGGACTTATTGGCGTCCGCATCCTTTTCTTCCTTGGGCAGCTTGATGTTCAGGTCAATAATCGCGGCGTTCGGAGCGGCGGCCTTGATCTTGTCATAATGCTGGGCGAAGCGCTGGCCCACGATGACCAGATCGGGGTTAGCCGCGGTAATGGCCTCAAAATTCGGTTCGCGGTGGTTGCCGATATCTGCAACTGATTCATCTGCGACGTACGCGGAATCCTTGGGCATAACCTTCTTGGGTGCCGCCACAAGCTTGACGCCCCACTCGTGCAGAGTTTCGAACGTGCGGTTATCCAGGGAAACCACGCGCTCCGGGTTGACCGGAACTTCCTGGGTGCCATGCGAATCCGTGATCGAAACGGTGCCGGCGCCCTCTGTGGTGGCCTCAGCGGCAGGTTCCGAAGCGGCGGCGGAAGGTGAGGAGGTATCCTTGGCCGAGTTATTGGAGCAAGCGCCCAGCGCGAGGGTGCTGGCAGCCACAAGCGCGAAAAAGCCGCGAACTGTCTTCTTCATTGTTTACCTTTGCGTAGAGTAAAAATACGTTAGGGAAGGAAGTCCTAACCCATCCATGAGTGTACTTATACGGGACACCTTAATTCAAGGCTGTGCTTATAGTGCGGTAATTTCCCAGGCCAGTCCAGTGTATAAGCCTTAACTAATGTGGCGGATTTTAGCGACGCTGTCACGAAGGTGGAGTTTTTGGGCGGGTTCGGTGCTGGTGCTATAGGACCTCGGGCCAGCGGCCCGCGCGTTAGCGCGGCGTCGTCGTCACCCTGCATGGCACCGGGGGTAGAAGCACCTCGGCAGCAAGATGTGGAACGGATCTTGCCACCGAGGTGCAGTCGCTGTGGTGTATAGCCACTGGCGTACGGGATACCTATGCGCTCCGTTGAGAATCCGGGAGACCCCACGCCGCGGTACTACTCTTCAAGGTTACGCTACCGAAAGTTACCGCGGCGTGAAGGGCGCTCCGGGATATCTCACAGATGTGGATATCTCAACAAACCTTGACTAGTCCCGAGGCTCTCAGCATCGGCACTTTTTGTTTCGGTGCGCTTGGTTTCAGCCCCGCTCTAGTCCCAGCGTTCTTCCGGGCGGGCGGGATCCTGCCAGACGGTGTGGAAAACGCCCTCGGTATCGAGCCGGCGGTAGGTATGCGCCCCGAAATAATCACGCTGGGCCTGAATAAGATTCGCCGGGAGGCGCTCGGCGCGCACGCCATCGTAGTAGGCCAGTGAGGAAGCGAAGGCCGGGATCGGCACCCCGCGTTGCGCGGCGAACACCACAATCCGGCGCCAGGCCTCCACGGCCCCGGAAATCTCGGAGCTGAAATAGGGATCAGCCAGGAGCAGCGGCAGATCGGGCTGGCGAGTATAAGCCTCGGTAATACGGTCGAGGAAAGCCGCGCGAATAATGCACCCGGCCCTCCAAATTCGCGCCATCGCGCCCAGGTCGATACCCCAGGAATTCTCCAGGGAACCCTTGCGGATGAGCTCGAAACCTTGGGAGTAGGCCACCATCTTCGAGGCGTAGAGAGCCAGGCGAATATCTTCGATAAAGCGCTCGCGATCCTCCACCGCTACCTCGGTGGTGTGCCCGGGTAGGCTGCGGCCGGCAGCACGTTCCGCGCTATCCCCGGACAGGCTGCGCGCGAAAGTAGCTTCGGCAATACCGGTGGCAGGAACCCCGAAAGCGGCGGCGTTTTGCACGGTCCAGGCCCCGGTGCCCTTCTGGGCGGCGGCATCCTGAATCACGTCCACGAGCGCGCCCCCGGTGGCGGCATCGCGCTGGCGCAGCACCTCGGCGGTGATCTCAATAAGGTAGGAATCCAGCTCGGTGGAATTCCAGCGTTCGAAAACGTCGCCAATATCCGCGGCGCTCATGCCCAGGGCGGTGCGCATGAGGTCATAAGCTTCCGCGATGAGCTGCATATCCGCATATTCGATGCCGTTATGCACCATTTTCACGAAATGGCCGGCGCCGTTGGGGCCCACGTAGGTGCAGCACGGTTCGCCGTTCTTACGCGCGGCAATCGCCTCAAACATGGGGCCGAGGCGATCATAGGATTCGCGGGTGCCACCGGGCATAATCGAGGGGCCCTTGAGTGCGCCCTCTTCGCCGCCGGATACCCCCGTGCCCACAAAATGCAGCCCGCGCGCGGAGATCTCCGCTTCGCGGCGCATGGTATCGGTGAAAAGCGAATTCCCGCAGTCCACGATAATATCGCCCGGTTCCATGAGATCGGCGAGCTCCTCAATAACAGCATCGGTGGGCTTGCCGGCTTTGACCATAATAATGGCCACCCGGGGGCGGGCCAGCGAGGCCACAAAATCCGCCATGGATTCGCTCGGGTAGAACTCCCCTTCACCGCCGTGTTCCGCCGTCACCCGCTCGGTCTTCGCGGCGGTGCGATTATGGATAGCGACTTTGTAGCCGCGGCTGGCGAGGTTGCGGGCCAGATTCGAGCCCATCACCGCCATTCCAGTTACTCCGATATCTGCAACGCCAACGGGCGGAGTGGGAATAGACATGCGGCTCCTTCTTCTGAGATTTCTACGAACGCCTGATTGAGGTTTCTAACGTGTCTATTCTAGAGTCCCGCGTGGAAGTGGTGGATATGTGTTTCGTTCGATTCTTAGCGACCGTGTGGAATATGACAGCAGGATGAGAATCTTGCCATCTTGCTTCGAAAAACGGCCGGTTTCGCGGGTGCTTGTTAGGGTGGCGGTATGAAAAGAACACGTTTCGCGGCCCTGATCGCCGCCACCGCTACCGCCACCGCCGTGACCCTGAGCGCGTGCTCGAATGACACTGCCACCACCGCGGATGCCCCTACCGCGAATACCAGCGCCACGCCCCAGGCCAGTGCCGTGGCACCGAGCTCCGATGCTCATAATGGAAAGAACGACGCCGCCGCCGCTGCCGCGGCGGGAGCCTGCGGGGCAGCCCATCTGGCCGCCACTTTCGAAGCCGGCAGCGCTGCCGGCACTCATATCCTCACCCTCACGAATTCTTCGCAGGCGGCCTGCACCCTGCATCCGGATGTGGAGATCGAGCTGAAAGACGCCGCCGGGGATGGCGTCTCTGAGAATCTGGAACTGAGCTCCCAGGCTGGCAGCATTGCTCCGGGTGCCAGCGTGAGCTGGACGGTGGCGGTGGCTGATGCCGGGAGTGTGCCCGGGTGTGCTCCCACCAAGCCCGCCACCCATCTTGAGGTGGATATCGAGGATGGCGGGGAGGATATTGACATTCCCGTCAATCTCACGGGCTGCCAGGATGATGATATCGACCTGCTGAGCGAAGTCCGCTAGCGGGGAATCAACCGGGGCGGGTGGCTGCGCCACCCGCCCCGCGTCGTCGTCGTTCCTATGTAGTGACGTACTTATTAGTTACCCAACGCGGCCGCAACCACGGCGCGTGCCTCCTCCTGGACCTGGGCCAGGTGCTCCGGGCCGCGGAAGGATTCCGCGTAGATCTTGTAGACATCCTCCGTGCCGGAAGGCCGGGCCGCGAACCACGCGTTTTCCGTGGTGACCTTGAGGCCGCCAATCGCTGCGTGGTTCCCGGGGGCCTCCACCAGCTTCGCGGTGATCGGCTCGCCGGCCAGTTCCGTTGCTGTGACGTCCGCCGGGGAAAGCTTGCCGAGCTTGGCCTTTTCTTCCTTCGTGGCCGGGGCGTCGATCCGGGCATAAGCCGAGGAGCCGTAGCGTTCCACCTGCTCATTGTGGAGCTGGGAGGGCGACTTGCCGGTCACCGCGGTGATTTCCGCCGCGAGCAGGTCGAGCACGAGCCCGTCCTTATCCGTGGTCCACACCGAACCGTCCTTGCGGAGGAAAGAAGCGCCGGCGGATTCTTCCCCGCCGAAGCCGATTTCCCCGCTCACCAGGCCGGATACAAACCACTTGAAGCCCACCGGGACCTCCACGAGGGTGCGGCCAATGCCGGCCACCACCCGGTCGATAAGCGAGGAGGACACCAGGGTTTTCCCGACGTTCACCCGCTCGGACCACTGCGGGCGGTGGGTGAAGAGGTATTCGATGGCCACCGCGAGGTAGTGGTTGGGGTTCATGAGGCCGGCATCCGGGGTGACAATACCGTGCCGATCAGAATCGGCGTCGTTCCCGGTGGCCAGATCGTACGGGGCGCGGCCACTCGCATCCGGCTCCATGCGGTGGAGCAGGCCCGCCATAGCGTAGGGCGAGGAGCAGTCCATGCGGATCTTGCCGTCCCAATCCAGGGTCATAAAGGGCCAGGCCGGATCCACGTCGGGGTTCACCACGGTCAGGTTAATGCCGTAGCGATCCGCGATTTCCTGCCAGTATTCGGCCGAAGCGCCGCCCATCGGGTCCGCGCCGATGCGCACACCCGCGGTGCGGATCGCCTCGAAATCGATGATGGTATCGAGGGCGGTCACGTAAGCATCGCGGAAATCGTAGGTGCCGACCTGCTGGGCCGCTTCCGCGTAGGGCACGCGAGCGATGTTCTTCCATCCCGCGGCGATGAGCTCATTGGCCCGGGCCGCGATCCACTTCGTGGCATCGGTATCCGCCGGGCCGCCGTTGGGCGGATTGTACTTGAAGCCGCCATCGCGCGGCGGGTTGTGAGACGGGGTAATAACAATGCCGTCCGCCAGACCCGGGCCATCCAAGCGCAACGCGTGCGGGGCGCCGTTCGCCTCCAAGATAGCCAACGAGACCGCCGGGGTGGGAGTCCACGAGCCGCGAGCATCCACCCGCACATCAGCGCCGTTAGCTACCAGCACCTCGATAGCGGTTTTTTCCGCCGGGAGGGACAGCCCGTGGGTATCACGGCCCACGAAAATGGGGCCGTCATAACCCTGGGCATTGCGGTAGTCCACAATCGCCTGCGTGGTTGCCGCGATATGGGCTTCATTAAAGGCGCCATCGAAAGCGGAGCCGCGATGGCCGGAAGTTCCGAAAACCACCTGCTGGAGGGGGTTATTCGGATCGGGTTCGATATCGTAATATGCCGCCACCAGCTCATCAACATTGATGAGATCTTCGGGGCGAGCCGGGGTTCCTGCGCGTTCGTTCATACATTGAGTATCCCACGAATTGCGCCCCAATCGCGGGACTTGTTCCGCGGGTGGATAACATCGCCGTTGCTGCCGTGCGTGCGGCTGTTCGCGGCTTCTGTGGCGCGCGCGAGTTCTTCGTGGATATTCCCCCAGTGCCCGGCACGCGCGGCCGGTGGAACTTCCTCGCCGGGAGCGACCGGCCCGGGCGCGGTGGAGCGTTCCCCACGGGTGGCCGGCCCGCCGAAAGGCGCACCGCCCAAGGCTTCGCGGCCGTGCGGGCTGAGCCATCCGGACGTATCCGGGCCTAGCGGCACGATCTGGTTGGGGTTCACATCCAGGTGGACTTGGTAATAATGCGAGGTAATGTGCTCGAAATCCACGGTGTCTCCGAATCCGGGAGTCTGGAAAAGATCACGCGCATAGGCCCACAGTACCGGCATCTCGGTCAGTTTCTTTTCATTGCATTTAAAATGCCCGTGGTAGACGGAATCGAAACGAACCAGGGTAGTAAAGAGACGCACATCCGCTTCGGTAATGTGATCGCCCATGAGGTAGCGGCGCCCCGCCAGCAGTTCGGAAATATTGCGCAGCGCCGCGAAAAGGCGCAGGTAGGCGCGGTTATAGGACTCCTGGCTGCCGGCGAAACCGCAGCGGTAGACGCCATTATTAATCTCGGTGTAGATATAGCGCATGAGCGCGTCCATGGGCTGGCGCAGTTCCGCGGGGTAGAGGTCCGGGGCGCCTTCGCGGTGGAAATCGCGCCACTCGGTAGAAAAATCGAGCGTCATCTGCGCAAAATCATTTGTGGCGACGGCGCCGCTAGCAAGATCCACCAGGGCTGGAACCGTAATTCCCAAGGAGAAATTCGGGTCGCGGGCCAGGTAGGCATCGCGCAGAAAATGGATACCGAGCACTGGATCCACCCCGCCCTCATCACGGTCAAAAATCCAGGATCGTTCATCGTGGGTGGGCCCGGGGATTCCCAGTGATATAGCATTTTCCAGCCCGAGCAAGCGACGCACGATCATGGTGCGATTCGCCCACGGGCAGGCGCGCGCCGCAATGAGGCGGTAACGGCCCGGCTCCACGGGGAAGCTGGCGCTGTCGCGGCTCACGCGAGTGGTGATATAGCGAGCGTCGCGGCTGTAGCCTTCGCCGCGGCGAGTAAATGTTGTTCCGATGGTCATAGTCGCCTCCCTGCGCGTCGGTGAGTGTTGGTTGTTGATTGGGGCGTCGGTCTCTGCCCCCATAGTCGTTGAAGAATATATCAGATTGGGTGGGTGGGGGCCAGGCTTTCGCATACTGCATGCTGCCGCCGTGGTTCGAGCCGGGCCTGTTAGCGGGTGGGGGAGTATTTTCTGAGTTGTACTTCGCGTGTGTTACGAGCGCAGTACAGGCGTGAAAACACGCAGGGCCTCCGTGGAAAATAATGTGCTTCCTGGGAGATCTGAGGTTTATATAATCGCGGGGTTGTGGGTTGCGGATATTCTCCATGCGCCTGGTAATTTTCATTGACGTTCGGGGTTGTGGTAATTATTGTTGACAACGCGGAGATGGGGGATAGCGCGTACCGGCACGGCATTGCAGCCGAAGATATTCGGCTGCCGCCCGTAATGCGATAAAAACGCATTATATGGACGGCTACGTGTTGATCATCGGGCCAAGTCAGTCTGGGCAACTGCTCGAACTGTGTATTAGCGATGATGACCGTATTTTCCACGCTATGAAAGCCTGTAAAAAATTTCTGCGAGTGAAAGGCGATTTCTAGTGAAACGCTCTATTGAAGATATGCTTGATGAAGTGGAAAACGCGAACGGTGGCGAGGGGCCAGACCCTATTGCAACCGTTGATGACCCGTATCTTGCGCAAGTTGCAGTGGCTCAGATAGAGCTACGCGCGGCGGACAATCGGCTAGACGCGGCGGTCGCTCGGGCTCGCGCAGCCGGTAAAACATGGCAAGCTATTGGTGATGTTTTGGGTATGACACGCCAAGGCGCTAACCAGAGGTTTGCGGCCGCATAATCCTTGATGGCTTGAGTGTTCTGGACCGGGAGTGTCCGCCGACTCTTGGTCCTCTACCCGGTTCTACCCGAGCACCAGGCCGGCGAAGAACGCCGCGATGCCAAGGAGGAAATTCCCGAGCAGGAGGCTGATGCAGGCCCAATAGCGGTGTTTTTCGAAGAGGCCGAGGGCGTCGGTCATCGCCGTCGAAAAAGTAGTGAAACCACCCAAAAAACCGGTGGTGACGTAAAGACTGTACGGGCCGATCCAGGCGGAAAGTACCCCGCCGCCGGTCACCAGTCCGAAGAGGAAACAGCCGATTACATTGACCGTGAAGATCCCGGCCGGCCACGTTGGCTTGAGCCGCGCGGTGAGGAAAGAATCGAGAATCCCGCGGCATAGGGCACCCAGCCCACCGGTTAGACCAAGAAGCAGGAGCGTCATGCTGCATCACCGCCCGCGCGCCGGCGTGCCGCGAGGAAGCGCCGGCCCAGCGCGCGCCCGCAGGTCATCCCGGCCAAAGCCAGCAGGAAACCACCGAAAAGTGTGCCTCCCGCAGCCAGGCCGGCCAGGCGCGCCAACTCGCTAGGCGCACCGCTGAGAACCTCGCCGGTGGCCAGGTGGGCGCTGAGCGCCACGAAACTTGAATAGGTGGTGAAACCGCCGCAAAAACCGGTGCCGAGCAGTAGGCGCAGCCGGGCCCCGTACCGATGCGTGCCCGTGGTGAAGAAGCCGGTGATGAGGCCAAGGAGGAACGCACCCGCAAGATTGACGATAATCGGCGCTGCCGCGCTCGGGACGAGCGCGCGTGCTACCGTGCCCGCCCCGCCACCGAGGAAAACGAGAAGCAGCCCGGTCGCGTCACGATAGAGCGGGCGCACGGAAGACGTTGCGGTAGATCTAGATGCAGCCGTGTTATTTTCCTTCCTCGCGCGCGGGGGCTTCGCCGGGCAGCACGGTTACGTAGCCGCCCTTATCGCTCGCAATATGCCAGGTACCCCCGAAGGTGGTGCTGGCCCAGTTGAGGATCTGCTGCGCATCACCGTGCTTGGCTTTCGATTGGGGTGCGAAGACCACCGCGTTCGCCCCGGCATTCCCGCGGGTTCCCTCCCAGTACACCGTGTTATTCGGCACCAGGTAGGCCAGCATATGAATATCGGTAACCACGTGGGAACCATCCGGCACCGCGGCCAGGGCTTCGCGCGCGCCGGCGCGCTCCTCTGCGCTCGCTCCGTCATAACGCCCTTGGAACCACCAGCCCACCGCGTTGGTGCGGGTACCGATCACCGTGGCAATCAAGCTGGCCGCCAGGGCGAGCGCAATCAAGCCGCGCTTGACGTGCCCGCTGCGTGCACTGCACTCGCTGCGCGTGCCGGATCTGCTGGGCGTAATGTGCCCGTTAAGGTCCGCGTGCTCAGTATGCCCCGCGAGCGCCCGCAGCTTCGCGAAGCGCTCCAGCCGCCCTAGCCCATCAAGCAGCGCAATGGTGGCAATCGGCATGAGCACGGCGGAATAATGCCAGTCCAGGCCCCAGTAGTACTCCACGTTTCCGGTGAAACGCCAGGCCAGGGTCGGGATCATGAGAAGGATCCACGGGCTGGCCAGGCCCACCACCCCGGCACTGCCCAGCAGCACCGCCAGGGTCATCAGCTTCGTAGATGCGCCGGTGAAAAGCCCAGCATCGCCCGTGAGGCGATCCGTGTAATCCCAGGCGCCGTCCGGATTGAAAGCCGGCAGGAGCACCCAGATGGAGAGCACGAACCACAGCGCGCCCCATACCGCCAGGCCCGCAGCCCAGCGCCCCGCGGGGGTGCGCCACGCGGTGGATAAGCGCGCTCGCGGTGCTGGCCCGCGCCGCTGCGGCGCGGCGTCGTCGTTCTGTTCCACCACGCCGCAGACCGCCCGCCTTTGCGCGAAAAACTCCGCCAGCAGCGCGGCCGCACCGAAAGCAACCAACGTGAGGCCGAGGTCTTCCTTCACGAAAACGAGCATGCCGAGCGGGAGCGCGGCGCGGAGGTAGCGGCCTTCCATCCAGGCCGTCAGCCCGTAGGCGAGGAGGGGGACCGCGAAGGCGATCTCGTGGAATTGCGCGGCGACCGCGGCCGAAAAACCCCAGGACACCGCGTAGATCAGGCCGAGAGCGGTCCCCGCCCCGGCCCCGCAGCGCGCCCGCGCCAGGCGGGTAAGCGGAATCGCGGACACCGCGAAGAGCGCATTTTGCACAATAAGCAGGGTGGCGCCGCTGGGCCACAGCGCGAAAATCGGGCCGAGCACCACCAGGATGGGATGGAAATGATCACCCCACAGGTTAAACCCGGGGCCTTTGATTTCCACGATGGGCGCTTCGAGATGTGCGTAACGCTGGGCGAGCTGCGTGAAAATACCCAGGTCCCAGGAGGACGTCTGCATAGAAGCCCATTGGTGCAGCGAAAAAGCGGTGAAAAGAATGAAACTGCCGAGCGCCACCAGGTAGGGAGCCGGGTCGGTGCGCAGCGGGCGGTACCAGGTCGCGGTGCGAGCCGGCGCCGTGCGGAGAGCCATCATATCCGTTCCTCACCTTCCGTCTGTGCCGTCACGCGCCACCACCACATAGCCGGCTTCCTCTGTGACAATATGCCACTGCCCGCCAACTTTAGCGGTAATCCAGGCCACCACCTGGGCGCCGTCCCCGTGGTTGAGCCGGTTGGAGAACACCACCGTGTCAATATACGCGCCCGCGTAGCTATGCTCCCAATACACGGTATTACCTGGAACAACGTAGGCCATCATGACCACGTCGGCGAGGATATGCCGCCCGGTGCCGGCAGCCGCCACCGCCGCGCGGGCGCCTTCGCGCTGCTCGGCGGTCTGGGTGGCGCCGTAATCGGAAAAATACACGTATTGCTGGGTATTGGAACGCCCCGTGAGCCAGGAGCCGAAGCCGTTGGAAGCGGTGCCGAGCACACTGGAAATCAATGCGAGGGCAAGGGCCGCCGCGGCCAGGCGCGGGCAGCGAGCCAGCACTCCCAGGGCATCGCGCTGCGCGGTTGCGGATTCCTGCGCTCGCGATGGTGGTACGACGCCGCCGCGCGCACCCGCCCGCGCGAGCCCATCGGTCAGCGCGACGGCGATCATCGGCGCGAGCACCGCTGAATAATGCCACAAAATAGTCCAGTAGTAGGGGTTATCTCCCACGAAACGCCAGGCGAGAGTGGGTAGCAGCAGCGCCGCCCACGGGCTGCGCAGCCCCACGATCCCCAGGGCAGCCACGATATAGCAGAGGGTGCCCCAGCGATTGGGCTCGAGGAACATGCTCGCCAGGTCGAGGCCTTCGCGCACCCGCCCGGCATAATCCCACTGCCCGGAATTGTTGAAAGCCGGGAGGATAACCTGGGTGGCGGCCAGGAACCACGCGGTGCCCCAGGCGGCCAGGAAGGCGCCGATGCCAGCCGGTTCGCGCCAGTCGCGCGTGCTGTGGCCGCCGCGCTGCCGGGCACTGCCGGCCGCGGCCGCGTCGCCGGTACTGGACGCACCGCTGCGCCTGCGCGCTCCGCGCCAGCTGAGCAGCGCCGCCAGCACCCCGAAGCAGGCCACCGTGAGGCCGAGGTCCTCCTTGACGAAAACCAGCAGGGCGATGAGCACGGCGGCGCGCCCGTAGCGCCCCTCCAACCAGGCGGTTAACCCGAAAGCGAGCAGTGGCACCGCGAAAGCAATTTCGTGGAATTGCACCACGAGCGCGGAGGTGAGCCCCCAGCTGGCAGCGTAGGCCACCCCGATGAGGGTGCCCGGCACGGCCCCTACCCGCGCCCGGGCGAAGCGCGTGATGGGATACACCGAGATTCCGAAGAGTACCGCTTGGAGGGTGAGCAGGCTCATCCCGGAAGGCCAGAGCCAGAACAGCGGCCCGGTCAGCAGCAAAATGGGATGGAAATGATCGCCCCACAGGTTGAAGCCCGGGCCTTTAATATCCACGATGGGTGGGAATTGCCAGCGGGCGTACTGGTCGGCCAGCTGGGTGAAAATGCCCTGATCCCACGAAGGGGAGGAAAAGTTCACCCAGGTGTACCAGGAAAAGAACAGATACACGGCGAAAGCCCCCGCGGCCAGGAGCAGCGCCGTCGTATCACAGTGGTTGCGTGCCCACGCGCGCACCACGGCCGTTCGCGAACGTGCCCGCACCCTGCGCCCTTCCACTTCCCGCGCCGGCCCGCCGCGCATTAGATAATGTCTTTCTTCTGGAGGTGACGCAGCGCGAACCAGCCGATGGGTACCCGCGCCCAGAACGTGAGCAAGCGGTAGAGGATCGCGGTGGAGAAGGCCACCGAATACGGCAGGCCCGCGATGGTGAGCCCGCCGGTGAGGGCCGCTTCCACCGGGCCGATACCGCCGGGGGAGGGCACCAGGGAGCCCACCGAATTAGAAACCAGGTAGGTGATCGCCAGGGTGACCACCGGCAGGGTCTCCCCGAAGGCCGCCAGGGAGAAACCGAAGGCCGCCACGAAACTCACCGTCATGAGGAGGGAACCGCCGAAACCAGCAAGAATCCGGGAGGGATGGGTGGCGAGCCACACCACGCGCGGCCACACCTGCTCGATGGTGGGGCGCACCAGGTCAATGACCTTGCGACGCAGCGGGCGAATAAAGTAAACGGCCGCGCCTAGGGCCGCCACCGCCGCCACAATGAGCATCACGGAGGTGCTCGGGATAGAAAGATTCCCGAAGTCGCCGGTGAGCAGCCCGAGGGCCAAAAGCAGCAGCACCGTGGTAATAAACTGCGCGATCTGCACCAGGGACACGGTTGCCACCGCGACCGGAGTGGCTACCTGATTGCGTTGCAGATAGCGCAAATTGAGGGCGAGCGGCCCGATCCCAGCCGGCATAACCAAGCCCAGCACCGAGGCGGCGATCTGCACCTCGCTGGTTTCCCACAGCGGCAGGCGCTCGGCCGTATACGCTTTCAGACACAGTGCCGCGCCCACGTAGGTCGCGAAACTAGCGATAAAGGCGGCGAGCATCCACCACGGGTTGGCGCTGCGAATTGTTTCTTGGAGCTCGGTGAAATTAATGGAGCCGAGCAGAATAAAGACGGCCAGCACCCCGATGACGATGGTAATAATCGTCTTCGCGGAGAATTTGCGCAGCTGAATGGTCTGGGTGGCGGTGCCGATATCCTGCGGGAGGGCTTCCAGTAGGACTTCGCGCATGCGCTGCACGCCTTTTTTATCCTCGAGTTCGGCCAAGGTTTGCGCCGGCATAATGGTGCGTTGCACAGTCGGGGCCACCGAGGAAAGCCGGTCGCGGGAAATGCAGCGCAGCGCGGAGGCGACGGCGCGCTCCGGACCTACCGCCACCGCCTGCAGCAGGTAGAGCTGCGCCAAATCAATATGCCGGGAAAGCTCATTAGAAGAAAAACTGCCGTTGCGCCAATGGGTGATGAGGGCTTCGTCCCCGCGCACCGCGACCACCCCGGCGCGAATATCGTGGTGGGTGAGCCCGCGGGCGTGCGCGCGTTCGAGCGTGGACCACATGGCGTCCAGCGCCGCGTCGGAAATGTCTTCCGGCTCCAGATCCGTGAGGGGAACGGCCTCAATATCGGCAAAAGCGACGACGGCGGACGCGCCAGCTGCCGCGTAATGGGCATCGCGCCGCGGGGCCACCCCGGCGTGGACAGCCAGGGCTTCCATGAGGAGGGTGCGCTCGGCGGTTTCCTCCACGTTATCCCCGGTCCGCTGGGTGACCTGGGTGAGGGTGGCCCGCTGCCAGGCACTGGCCAGGCGCCCGAGGACCGCACGATCCGAGTCAATAAGCGCGGCAACGTAATGGGTGCCGTCGGCCAAGGTAACCACATAGTGGCGGGAATTGACATCCCCGATAAGCGGGTGGACATCATGGCGGGCCCGGGTAATGAGGGCGCGCACGTTAATATCGTCCTCCGGTTCGCCCAGCGGGTCGGCACCCGTAGCGCTCGCGGGAAGCGTGCCCTCATGTTCCGCGCTTGCCGCGGTGGTGAACGCGGCATCAGCCTGCCCGATGTGCCCGGTGAGGGCCTCGCGTAGCTCCTTGAGAATCGCGGTATCCACGTATCCGAGCGGGCCGGTCACGGGAACGGACCACGCGTGCATATCGGCGTCGTCGCCCGCATCCACGCGGATAATGCTGTGCGCGTCCAGGCCGGCGCGGCGAATCAGAGTGACGACGGCGGCGCCGGTGGCGCGGTCGGGCGAATCCCCAAAAGCATAAAGAGCGAAATAGCCGCAGGCCATCCCCACGAACACGGTGGTGAGCGCGCCGGTGAGGGTTTGGGCGCCCTGCAGCACGGAGAGCACCAGCACTATTCCCAAGGCCCACCAGCCGGTGCGCACCAGCCGGCCCTGACGCTCGGAGGCCGCCACCACCAAAATGGTGGCGATAATCGAGACGTAGGGGAGCATACCCACGGCGGCCTGTTCTTGGATGGTATCCGAGAGGTCGATGGTGATTTGGGACGTGGGCATGAAGCGCTCGAAAAGCCACAGTGAACCGTAGCAGATGGCGAGCGCGCCGGCCATGGCCACCAGCGCGGTCACGAGGGTGCGCCAGCGCCGGTAACGGATGATATCGAAGAAAAGCAGGAGGGGAAGGAAAAGCGAGACGAGGCCCTCGAGCACGTTAATCGGCATGGAGAAAATGGTGCGGAGGGTATCCGGGGCCGCGTTCGCGACATCGTGCGTGACGGCCACGGTGGTGGTGTAGCCGAAGCGGGAGATAAGGAGCATCCCGGCGATGGCCAGGGTGAAGAGGATGCCGCGCAGCAGGTTAGCGGGGCGGCGAGTCCAGCGCGCGATTTCGTCCACGAGGAGGACGCGGTGCACGGCAGGATCGGCAGAGGTGGGCGAGCTAGCCGTGGCGGTGGGCGCTTCCGGCGCGTTTACCGCAGCCGGGGCGGGTTGTACCTCCGCCGGCTGAACCGGGCTCGTTTCCTCGTTGTGGCGCACCAGCCCAGTCTAGTAGATGGGTAGTACTTTCTCCTGTGACCCGGCGCGGCTATGCGGTGCGGGCCACGGTGTGCGGTCCATGCCCGCGCCGTGCGCGGCCCTCCTACTCAGCGCAGCACTACTCGGCCCGGCGTAGCCGCAGCGAATTGAGCACCACGATAACCGAGCTGGTCGCCATGGCCGCGGCGGCCAAACCCGGCAGGATAATCCCGGCCACCGCCGCCGGAATAGCAATGAGGTTGTAGCCGAAAGCCCAGGCCAGATTCTGGCGGATCACCCGCAAGGTGGCGGCGGAGATACGTAGTGCCGCTCCCACATTGCGCAGATCGGAGTTCACGATGGTGATATGGGAGGCGGCCTTGGCGACGTCCGTGCCCGAGCCCATGGCAATGGAGAGGTCCGCGGCGGCCAGAGCTGCGGCGTCGTTCACTCCATCCCCGACCATCGCAACTCGCGCACCGGCCGCGCGGGCCGCTTCCACCACCCGGACCTTGTCTGCGGGGAGGACCTCGGCGTGCACGATGTCGATTCCGGCGGCCCGGGCCACCGCGCGCGTGGTGGCCGCGTTATCCCCGGAGGCCAGAATCGGGGTGAGACCCAGCTTCTTGAGCTCGGCGAGGGCCGCGGCGGAGGTGGGGCGCAGCTGGTCACGTACCGTGATGAGAGCGAGTGCTTCGCTTACCGCGCTGTCGCGTGCCAGCATAACGAGGGACGCCCCGTCGCTCGCAGCTTCTTCCAGCACGCTCTCCCACTCGGAGAGATCAACTCCGGCTTCGCGTAAGGCGCGCGGGGAGGCCGCGTAGTAGCGCTGCCCGCCGATGGTGGCACGCACGCCCTGCCCGGCCAGATTCTCAAAATCGGTGGCGGGGCTCAGCTCCACGCCTTCTTCGCGGGCCCGGGCCACGATAGCGCGGGCAAGAGGATGCTCGGAATAGTTTTCCACGCTCGCGGTCAGGGCGAGCGCTTCTTTATGAGCGGCGACGGCGCCACTACCGCCACGTGCCCCGGCAGGCGGGAGGAGCACCCGGTCCACGGCCATGGTTCCGGTGGTGAGGGTGCCGGTTTTATCCAGAATAATGGTGTTGACGCTATGAGCACTTTCCAGGGTTTCCGGGCCGTGGATGAGGACGCCACGCTGGCTAGCCCGCCCGGAACCCACCATGAGAGCGGTCGGGGTGGCCAGGCCCAGGGCGCAAGGGCAGGCCACCACCAGCACCGTAATGCCGGTCATGATGGCCAGGTCAAGAGGATTGCCGAGCGCCAGGCGCACCCCGAACGTCACGAGCGCAATGAGGATAACCGCGGGGACAAAGACCGCGGAAACCCTGTCTGCGAGCGCCTGCACGGGGGCTTTCCCGGATTGGGCGCGGGTGAGGAGGCGGCCCATCTGCGCCAGGGTGGTATCGCGGCCCACCCGGGTGGCCCGCACCCGGATCGCGCCCGCGGTGGTGAGGGTTGCCCCGGTCACTTCATCGCCAGGCCCCACGTCAATCGGGGTGGATTCGCCGGTGAGGAGGCTGGCATCCACCGCGGTAGTCCCGGAGATCACCACCCCGTCGGTCGCAATTTTCGTGCCGGGGGCCACGAGGAATTCGTCCCCGACGGCCAGGTCGCTAGCAGGAACAATGTCATCAACATCCGCTCCGGAGGCGGTGCGTACCCGGCGGGCGTCGTCGGCCCCTAATGCAAGGAGGGACCGCAGCGCATCTCCCGCGCTGCGGCGCGAGCGGGTTTCGAGCCAACGCCCCAGCAGCAGGAATGTAACGATCATGGCCGCGGTTTCGAAATACACGTGGGAGCCGTGCGCGGTTCCGGTGGCGAGTGCATGAATCCCGGTCATAGACATGCGGTAGTCCGCGCCGCCGGCTCCGCCCCACAGGAGCGCCCAGATGGACCATCCCAGCGAGGCCAGGGTTCCCAGCGAAATGAGCGTGTCCATGGTGGTGGAGCCGTGGCGGAGCGCGGCGGCGGCCGAACGGTGGAAGGGCCAGCCGCACCAGAGCGCGATGGGGAGGGTGAGCGCGCCGATGACCCACTGCCAGTACGGGAATTGCAGGGCTGGGATCATGGAGAGCGTTACCACGGGGATGGAGAGAGCCAGCGAGATCCAGAAACGGCGCCGCAGCGCAGCGATACGGGCGCCGGCCCTGGCATCGGCTGCTTCGCGTACCTCGGAGGCTGCGCGGGCGGATTCGGCATGGGCGCTCGCGGTTGCGGTGGCCGAGTGCGCGTCGTCGTGCACATCGGTTGTGCCCGTGCGGGCGCCCGCGCCTGCAGTGGTGCTGCTCCCGGCCGTGGGGGTGAGGGCCGTGCGGGAAATGAGCCGGGCTGCGTAGCCGGCTGCGCTCACCTGGGTGAGGAAATCGGCGGTGTCGAGCTGGGCCGCGGCCTCGCTGAGTTCAAGGTGTGCTTCGTCGGTGGCGAGGTTGACGGAGGCGCGCACTCCGGGCAGCTTATTGAGTTTCTTTTCCACGCGCGCCACACAGGACGCGCAGGTCATTCCGGAAATCGCGAGGTTCACTTCGGCAACGGGGGCGGCATCAAGATTTTCGGTCGCGGTGCCTGTGGTGTTGCGTGCGGTGTGGAACGACGGCGCAGCCGCGGCCTGTGGGGGCTCGGACACGAAAAATCTCCTTACGTAGGCGCACTTAGGTGGGCTGTCGCGGGTGGTGGTCCGCGGCAGCGGGTGCTTATCACGGCACCGGGTGCCTAAAAATATGTGTGAGCGAGTGGTATTTAGCGGATGATCTCGGTCACGGTGTAGTCGCCGGCTTCGGCTACCGCAGCTGTGAGGTCCTCGTCGGAAAAATCGTGCGGGGTGTAGACGAGCACCGAGGAGGTGCCTTCCGGGTTCAGGGTGACGAGTACGCTGTTGACATCCGGGAGAGCATCGAGTTCCGCGCTCACGTGCTTGACGCAATTTTCGCAGGTCATCCCGGTGATTTTCAGCTCGATAGTGCGATCAAATTCTTCTGTTGCCATGGTGCGCCTCCTTCTTCAGCCCCGAGGTGGGGTGCACCCGGTTTAACACGAATCTACGCGGTGCTATTCCCGCTTATCCGCAAGCCCAGCAGTGGCGAATCTTTCTGCTCGAGTGGTTTTTATCCACGTGTTTCATTGTATGGCCCGAGGAATCGCTTGCTTCGAATTCACGATCGTAGCGCGCCTAGGCTGAGCGCCGTCGCCGCATTTACGCTCCCAACAATGCGAGAGGGATAACGTAAATTCCGTCGGGGCGGCGGTATGCCTGGGTGCCGGTGTTGAGGACCATGAGCAGCGGCTCCTGTTCGGGAATTTGCTTGCGCAACCACAGCAGATGCTGTACGTCGTGCTCGCTAATCGCGTTGGCGAGTTTCACTTCCACCCCGGCGATTTCTCCGCTCGGGCCTTCTGCTATCAAGTCCACCTCGTGGTCTCCGTTGCGGGTTCGTAAGTGGAATACGCGGGCCCGGTTGGCTTCGGCTGCGACTCGCACGCTCAGCGCGGCTAGGGACTCGAATAGCTGCCCCAAGAACTTCTGCCCGCGCGCACCCAGCAATGTGGTCTCGTTTAGGTTAAGTAGCCGCAGCGCCAGTGCCGGATCTGCTAGCTGGTGTTTCAGGGCGAGTTGCAGCCGCTTCAAAGCATTGCTGGCGGGTGCCCAACCGGGAATGGGGTCCAGAATCCACAGTGCGGTGAGGTGTTCGCGGTACGTAATCGTGGTGCTTTTTGCCGGCTGCGTGCCGTCCCCGCCGGTGGTGGCATCTAATAAATTGGCGTACGACGTTGTAAGGGAACTCGCCGCGGCGTACGCGGCCAGCCAGCGGTGTAATACTTCCGGGCGGCGCACCGTTGCTCCGTAATCGGGTAAATCACGGTCGATAATCAAGCGCAGATACGAATCCAGTAACTCTTGGGTTACTTCAGCGGATTTCGTCATGATCCCGGGGAAACCGCTCCGTGCTATGGCACGGCAATAATCCGGCAAAGCGAAATGCGTATGGCCGGCTATGTCTTGATTCGGGTTTCTGAGCAGTTCGCCGAAACTCACGCTAGATTCAACAAGTTCGCGTTCGAATAATGCCATCGGGCGCAGCCGTAAAGAGAGCACTCGTCCAGCTCCGCTGTGCAGCCCGCTGGCATCGAAAGGCGTGGCTGAGCCGGTCAGTAGGAATCTTCCCGCAGGTGCACCCCCGTCTACCTGGCGCCGCACAGAATCCCACACCGCTGGGACTTTCTGCCATTCGTCCAATAAGAGGGTGCCGGGCGCGACGGTGGTGAAATCTGGATCCGCGGCCGCCACATATTGAGTTTCGGGGCGGTCGAGCAGCCATACCGTGTTTGCGCGCTGCAGGGCAGTGGCGGTTTTCCCTACGCCTTTCGCGCCGTCAATCGCGATTGCGGGAACTTCGGGAAGTAATGCGTCTAGCCGCGTATCAATTGCTCGCTTATGGTAACGCATAGCCCTATCCTACCGTTAGCAGGCGCCCTACGCTACCTTTAGCCGGGTTTCTATCCTACTTTTAGCCGGACTCCCACGCTACCTTGAGCCGGAATTGCTTGAGGGTTCTACTTTCTAGCGCCCCCGCCGGTTCACAACCACGCGGTGAATAATCCACCCCACCGCGATCACCAGGCAGACCACCGCCACGATCTTCGCGAAAATCCCCACGTAATCTTCCACGATGGTCCAATTCGCGCCCAGCAGGTAACCGGCGTAAATCAGAATCGTATTCCAGATCGCCGAGCCCACCGCCGTCAGCGCGGTAAATTTCAGCATCCCCATATTCGTCACGCCGGCAGGAAGTGAAATAAGGGAACGGAAAATCGGCACCATGCGCCCGAAGAACACCGTCCAACTGCCGTGCTTATCGAACCATGCCTCGGTTTTATCCACATCGGATTGTTTGGTGAGCGGGAACCACAGCAGAATTTTGCGGGTGCGTTCCCGCCCGAGCCAGGCGCCCAGCCCGTACAGCAGCCAGGCCCCCGCCAGCGAACCGGCGGTACACCACAGAATCGCGCCGATGAGCGTCATATTCGAGGTGGGGGAGGAGGCCGTGAATCCGGCCAGCGGCAAAATCACCTCGGAAGGCAGCGGCGGAAAAATATTTTCCAGCGCAATAAGAAGCGCCGCCCCGAACCCGCCGATAGCGTCCATCACACTGACCACCCAGCCGGTGATCCCGCCCAGCGCGCCCGGGTCACCGCCCGGCGCCGGTGCGGTCGCCAGGACGCTTGTCCATGCTGCTACGTTCACGCTTCTCCTCCGGTTGCGAACGCCGCGAAGTGCGGCACATATGCCGTATTCGTTACGACGACGCCGCCGCGCTGCCGCGCGGCCTGCCGGTTACCTTAGCAGGCTTAGCTGGCTGCGGTCCCGGGCGTGTCCTCCAGGAAATCCACGAGGCGGGCAGCCAGGCCGGTGTACCCGGCCGGAGTGAGAGCAAGAAGACGTTCCTCTATATCCCCCGGCAAACCCAAGCCCGCAATAAATTCCCGCATATCTGCCGCGGTGACCTTCCGCCCGCGGGTCAGCGCCTTGAGGCGCTCGTAAGGATCTTCCAAATGCTCAGCACCGCCCAGAGCTGCGGCCCGCATGGCCTGCTGGATCGGTTCGCCCAGCACCTCCCAATTCGCGTCCAGGTCCGCGGCAAGCTTGGCGGGATTGGGATCTACCCCGGCCAGCCCGCGCCGCAAATTATCGAGGGCCAGGTAGGAATGCCCGAGCGCCACCCCGATATTGCGTTTCGTGGAGGAATCCGTGAGATCGCGCTGCATCCGGGAGGTCACCAAAGTCTGGCTGAGCACCCCGAAGAGCCCGGAGCTGATCTCCAGATTCGCTTCCGCATTCTCGAAACGAATGGGATTAACCTTATGCGGCATTGTCGAGGAGCCGGTCGAGCCCTGTGCCGCCAGGTTCTGATGGAAATAATCCAGAGAAATATAGGTCCACATATCGGTGGCGAGATTATGGGCGATGCGATTGACGTGCGCGATATCGTCGAAAAGATCGGCAAGCGCATCATAGGACTCAATCTGGGTGGTGAGCGGATTCCAGGTCAGCCCCAAGGATTCCACAAAATCGCGGGCCAGATCCGGCCAGTTAGCCTCCGGAATCGCGGTGGTGTGGGCGGAAAAAGTCCCGGTGGCCCCGGAGAATTTCCCGTAGTATTCCGCGGCTTCCACCCGGCGCAGCGAACGGTGCAGGCGGTGCGCAAAAACGGCGAGCTCCTTGCCGACGGTCGTGGGTGAGGCCGGCTGCCCGTGGGTATGGGCCAGCATGGGTAGCTCCGCGTGCGTGCGGGCCAGCGCGCTCAGATCTGAAACCAGGCCCCAGGCGCGCGGCAACCAGCAGCGGCGCACCGCGTCACGCACGCCCAAAGCCCAGGCCAGGCTATTAATATCTTCCGAGGTGCAGAAAATATGGACCATCTCGCGCAGGTGACCCAACCCGCCCGCGTCCATACGCTTCTTGATGAAGTATTCGACAGCCTTGACATCGTGCCGTGTTTCCGCCTCAATGATAGCCAGCTCGCGTGCCGCGGCGTCGTCGAACTTTTCGGGAAGTGACCGCAAATATACGACGGCGCTATCGGGCAGCGCCCCCACCCCGGGAATCACCGCGCGTTCGCACAGGAAAATCAACCATTCGACTTCCACGTGAATTCGGTAGCGGTTGAGCGCGGCCTCGCACAGGTAGGGCTGCAGCGGGGCGGTGGCGCTGGCGTAGCGGCCATCTAAGGGGGAAAGCGGCCCGGAAATATTCGGGACGGGGGTGGATGCGGAAGTTGATTCTGGCGCGCGCTGCTCACTCATGGCTCTATTCTGGCAGATCCGCGCCCGGCTGGCAGAACCGCATGCCATGCACCGCTGCGCCCGGCGCCGGCGAGATACGCACGTCCGGCTAGCCGAGCTTAGAGGTAGGGCCGGGCGGCTGCCAGGGTTTCCGCACCGTAGAAGCCGCCGAACAGCGCGGCGTGGAGGATAAGAATATGGAGGCTGTGCAGGCCGATGCGGTGCTGCCACCCGGAGGCGAGCGGGGATGCTTCGTTATAACCGGCGTAGATGTCCTCCACGAAAGGAGCGCGGAAGACCGTGAGGGTGGCCAGGTCGGTTTCCGCGTGCCCACCGTGGGAAACCGGGTCGATGAGCACCCCACCGCGCTCCGTCCACATCACATTGCCGCTCCACAAATCACCGTGGAGCAGAGCGGCCGGGCTACGCACCAGGGCCGGTTGGGGGCTATCGAAAGCGCCGGTCCGTAGGCGTTCACATAAGTGCTCCAGGGCGCGGGAACCGCTCGCCTCCAGCGCCCCGTTATCGCGGGCGGGGCGCAGATAGGGTTCGATGCGATCCGCGGCGTAGAACTCCCCGAAGCTGCGCGCGGGAGAATTCGCCGGTACCACCGGTAAATCCCAGGAACCCAGGCGTATCGGACGGGAGCGGTTGGCGCCGCCGGGAGCCTGCCCGAAAATCCGGTGCCCGGAGGGATCCCAGGCGTGGGTACGGGCCAGGCGCGCCCCGAATTCCCTGGCGGCCACCGCGGTGGGGCGCACGGAGCGCAAGCGTTCCTCGCGCAAGATACCGCGGTCGTGATCCGCGGCGGTAGAAAGGAGAGGCACGACGGGCGCCCCGCCATATGGTGTGGCCTCGGCCAGTTCCGCCAGCGAAAGCGCCTCACCCCAGATCTCGGCCGGATCGCCGGTTTTCGCAAAGGTCTCCATACCCGCATCCTACGGCGCCCCGTGCGGAGCGGCGCACCGTTCGGATAACGGTGCGCGGGGACGGAGCACGGTGCGGGCGGACACGGTGCGCAGCATGGAGCCACCGGTGCGCGGGCGGCGCGGAACGGCCCCGGGGTGGCTAGCGGTGATGGTGCACAATAGAAGAATGCAATGGTTCCGCCCCGAATTAGCCGATCTGCCCAGCTACGTCGCCGGGAAACGCCCCCGCAACGCCGATAGCGTCAAGCTCTCCAGCAACGAAGTTCCTTTCCCGCCCACCCCGGCGGTGGCCGCCGCACTCGCGGCCGCGGTCGCCCAGGGCGGGGAGCTCAATCGCTATCCCGATATGTCCTGCGCGCAACTCACCGCTGCGCTTGCCGCTTTTGAAGAATGGGAGCCGGCCGGGATCGTGGTGGGTAACGGCTCCACCGCCCTCATTGAAAAATTCCTGCAAGCCGTGGTCACCCCGGGTGGTGAAGTAATCAGCCCGTGGCGCTCTTTCGAGGCCTATCCGATTGCCACCATCGCCGCGGGCGGGCGCTTCGTGGGCGTGCCGTTGCGCGCGGATGGCACCCATGACCTCGAGGCCATGGCCGCTGCCATCACGGAGAACACCCGGGCCATCCTGCTGTGCTCGCCCAATAACCCCACCGGCACCACCATCCCGCATGCCGAGCTCGCTAGCTTCCTGAGTCGGGTCCCCGCCCGCATTCCGGTACTCCTCGACGAGGCATATATCCACTTCGCTCCCGCGGTAGGTGAGAGCCAGGCGAGCCGCGCCGTCGTACAAAACGGTAAGGAACTGGCGCGCCAGTACCCGAATGTGGCGGTGGCCCGCACTTTTTCCAAGGCTTTTGCGCTGGCCGGGCTGCGGCTGGGCTACCTGCTCACCAGCCCCGCGCTGGCCGAACCGCTGCGCCGTATCGCCACGCCTTTCGGTGTCAATCGCCTCGCCCAGGTGGCCGGTCAGGCCGCTCTCGGCGAAGCCCCAACCGTACTGGAGCGCGCCGCGCAGCTGGCCCGCGCCCGCGATGAACTGGCCGAGCAGCTCTCCCGGGCCGACTGGCACACGCCTACCTCCCACGCGAATTTCCTGTGGATTTCCGCGGCTGAACTGGCTCGCCACGGGGTGAGCGCCGCGCGTTTCGAGGATGCGTGTATGGATGCGGGGGTACTGGTGCGGGTGCTCGGCGAAGGGGTGCGCGTGAGCGTGGCCGAACCGGAAGGTAGCACCCGGGTGCTCGCCGCCGTGGGCGCGCTGGCCCGCAGCTAGGCTCCCGACGCTGCCGCTTCAAGGCCCCCGTTACGGTCAGCTGGCACGGGGCCAGCTAGAACAATTCTTCGGCGGCCCGCCGCACCGTAAACCCGTGGCCGGTCAACTCCGACCAGCAGGAAATGCCGGCGTATTGGTCGGCGGTGCAGGCGAAGCCGTGCGCGGCCACCACGCTGCCGTAGGGCACCTCTTTGGCGGTGCTCACCTGGGTGGAACACCCGGCGGTGGTGGTGCCCGTCAGACCCACGGTGTAATTGGCAGGTTCACCTTCGCAGCCGGGCGGGGACACGTAGTCATAGGTGAAAATCGTGCAATTGACGGCTTTTTCGTCAAGGGAGCAGCGCACATTATTCATCGGGGTGGTGAAAGATTCCAGCCGGGTGGCCTCCGGTGGGGCGGGCCGCACCAGTTTCCACCACTGGCGCGAGGCCGCGAAAGATTGGAAATCCGCAGGGGCGGCAATATCACCGAGCGCCGTACTTAAGCTCAGGGTGTATTCAGCCCCGCAGCTGGAGGAGAGGGTGCGCAGAGCCTCGGTGAGGAGCGGTGCCTCAGCGGTATAGGTGCCACCCGCGGCCGCCGCGGTCGCGTAATCGGCCAGGGTAGCAGCGGCAGTATCCGGATGTGGGCAGGCGCCCGAGCGCAAGTCGTGGACCTGGTTGCGCAGCTGGGTGAGATCAGCGGAGGCGCTGCGCCCGGGTTCGGAGCCGGCGGCGGTGGGCGCCGGCCCGGCGGCGTCGTCGCTAGAAAAATACGAGACCCCCACCAGGGCGAGCACGCCCGCAAGAACGGCAGCCGCGAAGAGCAAGAAATACAGCGGCCATCGCGCCGGGCCGTGCGCGCCGTGTCTCATGCGTACTCCTTGTGCTGGGGATCGTCCTCCTAGGTTACGGCACCGCGCGCCGCGCGTCATCTTAGGAACGACGGCGCAGCTAGGGCGCCTGCCCGCCGCGGCCCGCACCGTAGCTTTCGGCTAGCGCCCGCCCAGGGCGGCGCGCAGCACGGGCAGAATCTGGATATCGCCGGGTAGCCACTCCACGCTATCGAGCTCGGCGGCGGTGAGGACGCGGGCATCGCGGTGCGCCGGGCCCAGGGTGATTTCACCGAAGGGTCGCGCCAGCCACACCATCATCCGCAGCCCGCTGTTATGCTCCCCGGAACTAAGATCCCAGGAGCCATCCGGGCTATCGGGATTGGCCAGTTGCCGGCCGATATCAATGCCGCAGCCCAGTTCCTCGGAAATTTCACGGTGCAGCGCCTCGCGCGGGGTTTCGCCGGGTTCCACTTTGCCGCCGGGGAATTCCCACAGGCCGTCCGCCCATTCGGGGTAGGAGCGCTGGGTGGCCAGCACGCCACTGGGATTGGTGAGATCGGCGACGAGGGCCGCGCCCACCACCAGGCGGGGAGCGGGTTCCGTGCTGGAGTCCGGTGCCGGGGCCGGCTCAGCTACCGGCGCGGGGTGAGATGCGGATTCGGATTCGGATGTCATATCGGATGCCTCCTCGCCGCCCATATTAATTCCTGAAGCGAGCGGTGGGGATGTCCGTTCACCTTGTGAGTGAGATCTGCCACCGGATAAACTGGCCGCGCATTGCCGCTCACAGGAGATCACCATGACCCACCACTGGAGTTCTGAGGCGCTAGTCGGCTCCGGGGAGTTCCTCGCTCCATCAGTTAACCGATCTTTGCTTGCCTGGCCCGCGGAGCAGATAGCGGAGGGTGACCGCTTTGAGCTGTGGGCCTGCCCGGATGGAGCCGGCACGCTCGGGGATTGGGAGGGTGGCGATAGGAGCGCAGAACAGCTCGGCATCAAGCGGCTTTGCGCCCTCGCGGTGGACCCGGACGGTATCCCGGCCGCGGCCATTTCCACGCGCGCACACCTGTCCGGCTATGCCGCGCTGCGCCTGAGCGGCGTGCCCTCCCACCGGTTGCGCGAGGCGCTGCGCGGGCAGCTTCTGGTGGCGCGCCGTAACGATGCCGGGGAGCTCAGCGCTCTCACCGGGGTGCAGATCGCCGGGATGATTGATGATCTTTACTCCGGTGCCCGCCAGGCCACTCTCGGGGTGACATGGGATGGGGATGTGCCCACGGTGGCACTCTGGGCGCCCACCGCACGCCAGGTTCGTATCGAGGTGGCGGAGGCACACGAAGACGTTGACTCCGCCACCCACTCCGCCGCGCGCACCGCTGCCCCCGGCCCCGCGCGCACCACCACGCACGCCATGACCCGCGATGCGCTGGGCATCTGGCACGCGCATGGTACCCCGGCCTGGAAGAACGCCAGCTATCTTTTCGAGGTCGAGGTTGTGGAACCCCGGGCGGGCACCGTGGTGACCTACCGGGTGACCGACCCGTATGCGGTGGCCCTCACGGTGGATTCCGAGCGCGCGGTCTTCGTGGATCTGGAAGACCCGGTCTACCAGCCGGAGCTGTGGCGCACCGCCCCGCGGCGCACCCTCACCAACCCGGCTGCTCACACTATCTATGAGCTGCACGTACGGGATTTTTCAATGTCGGATCCCACCGTTCCCGATCGCCTGCGCGGAAAATACGGTGCGTTCACGCTGCCCGACTCGGCCGGGATGCGCCACCTGCGCGCTCTGGCCGAGGCCGGAATGACCACCGTTCACCTCCTCCCCACCTTCGATATCGCCACCATTCCCGAACGCCCCGAGAACCAGAAGACCCCGCGCATCCCGCAGGCCGGCCCGGATTCCCCGGTCCAGCAGCAGGCCGTGAGCGCGGTGGCGGATTCCGACGCCTATAACTGGGGCTACGATCCGTTCCACTACCTGGCACCGGAAGGTAGCTACGCGGTGGAGCCCAATGGCGGGGCACGCATCAAAGAGTTCCGTGCCATGGTGGGAGGGCTGCATGCGGCTGGCCTCGGCGTCGTGCTAGATCAGGTCTATAACCATACGGCCGCGGCCGGCGGGGATGCCGTCTCCGTTCTCGATAAAGTGGTGCCCGGTTATTATTACCGGCTGGACGCGCGTGGCACTATCGCTACGTCCACCTGCTGCCCGAATGTGGCGACCGAAAATCTAATGGCGGAAAAACTCATGGTCGATGCGGTGGTGCTGTGGGCCAAGCACTATCGCGTGGACGGTTTCCGTTTCGATCTCATGGGCCACCATGCGCGGGCGAATATGGAGGCGGTGCGGGCTGCCCTCGATGCACTGACGGTGGAGCAAGACGGTATTGACGGCGCGCGTATCTACCTCTACGGGGAGGGGTGGAATTTCGGGGAGGTGGCCGATAACGCGCGTTTCCGCCAGGCCACCCAACTGGAGATGAACGGTACCGGTATCGGGGCTTTCAATGATCGCATGCGTGATGCCCTCAACGGTGGCGGGCCTTTCGATTCCGATAAACGCCACCATCAGGGCTACGGCACCGGCCTGGCCACCGACCCGAATGGCCACAGCCCGTGCTCCCCGGAGGAGAATCGCGCACGCCTCGGGCACGCGACCGACCTGGTCAAACTCTCCCTGGCCGGAGCTCTGCGCGATTTTAGTTTCCTAACCCACACCGGGGAATGGAAAAGCGGCGCCGAGCTCGATTACGGCGGGCGGCCCGCCGGTTTCGCCTCCCAACCCCAGGAAGCCGTCAATTACGTGGACGCGCATGATAACGAAACCCTGTGGGATAGTGGCGCTTACAAACTGCCGCTTTCCCTCAGTACCGATGACCGCATCCGGATGGTGCTGCTCTCCCTGGCCACGGTGGCGCTCGGCCAGGCCCCGGCTTTCTGGCACGCGGGCACCGAGCTGCTCCGCTCAAAGTCCCTGGACCGAGATTCCTATAATTCCGGGGACCATTTCAACCGTCTGGACTTCTCCGGGCAGAGCAATAATTTCGGGGTGGGCCTCCCGCCCGCCAGTCGCAACGAGGCATCCTGGCCGGTCATGAGGCCGCTGCTGGCGCGCACCGAGCTGTGCCCCAGCCCGGAACAGATCGCCCGCGCGGCCGCCATCGCCCGCGACCTGCTGTGCCTGCGCCACTCCAGCCCGCTTCTCACCCTGGGGAGCGCGGAGCTCATCCGCGCGAAAGTCACTTTCCCCAACGGCGGGCCGGGCGCCACCCCCGGCTTCATCATTATGCGCATCGACGATACCGCCGGCCCGGATATCGACCCGCAGCTCGACGGCATCATCATCGCCTTCAACGCCTCCCCGCGCCCCATCACGGAAAAAATCGAGGGCGTCACGGAAACCTACGCGCTGTCGCCCATTCAGCGGCATGGGTACGACGACGCAGTTCGCGCCGCCGCGCTTATCAGCGGCACCGTTACTGTGCCCGCGCGCTCCGTCGCGGTCTTCCTGCTGGCCCAGCGATCCTAGTACGCACGCCGGGCCTCCCGCCGGGGTTGGCGCACCCGCGGGGGGGGGGATCTCTTCAGGATGGGTGCTTTCTCAACGCCGCCCACTCACGGTGGGATCCCCCGGCAACCAGAAACGCAAAGGCGCATCTGTATTGCGGGAAATCCCAATGCGGGGTCCCACTCGGTAGGGTAGCGGCGCCGGTGGCAACTCCAGCTGCAGGCACCGTTCCGCCAATCCGGCGGGATCGGGGGTGATGGCGGGATCGCGCATCCCGCCATCCGCATCCCGCACCTTGAGCGGTAGCCCACTCATGGAAGTATCCAAACCGAGGACCTGGCCCACGTTGCCCGGCCCGCGCGCCAGGGCCCGCGCCCGCTACGCCCGGTGCATCGGCAACGCCCGCGCCACCCGCGAACTCAAGCCCCGCGCCCAAC
>NZ_JBOZCJ010000022.1:0-41514 GCF_051265215.1 Actinotignum stranguriae | reverse complement strand
GCTCAATAAGGCTGACTTTTCGTTGCTATGGCAGGGCAAACCCCGGATATAAGACCCACCATTTGTCTATTAGCCCGTTAAGGGTGTTGCGGTGCAGTACCCGCAAGATCCGGCTGAGAAGTCGGTGAGGTTGAAGTTGACGAGCTTGTCGGCATCTAAACCCAAGACGGCCACGTTTAGGGATGAGGATTCCAAGAAGACTTTTGAGCTGAACCTAGGCGATAGCCTAGGCAATGCTGACGGTGATTTCGCTGGTATCACGGTCGAGGGTGTTGGTAAGACTGAGAGCCCTGCGATTAAGTCCGGTGTCACACTATCGAACGGACAGATTCTCGCGCGTGGGGACACCATCACCTCTGGGGTGTATTCGGATACTTATCAGGCGTTGATGTTGCAGCGTGCTCTTGTGAATCATTTCGATGCTGAATGGGAGAATTTCAGGCGGGCCCGCAAGGTGAAGACACTGAGCCTGTTCTTCATTGATTCGATTACCTCCTACCGGGGCGAAGATGGGCGGGATGGTCACCTACGGCTGAAATTCGAGGAACTACTGGCTGAGGAGATTAAACGTCGACTTGCAGGTTTTGAATCCCCTAGCGACTCGCTATCTCGCGAATACGTCGACTACTTGCGGGCATCCTTGGCTGATATTCAAGCGACGAATGGCGGCTATTTCTCGGCTGATAATTCCTCTAGTGATGAGGCTATCCAAGCTGAAGTGGATGCGATTTTACGTGATAAAGAATCGCTGTTGTCATTCCGCAACCACGATGGAACTTGGAACACAATGCGGTTCATTTTCTCCAAGTGGACGCTACGCGAGGGGTGGGATAATCCCAACGTGTTCCAAATCGTCAAACTACGATCTTCCGGATCTGAGATCTCTAAACTTCAAGAAGTCGGTCGCGGGCTACGTCTGCCGGTTGACGAGTACGGCAACCGAATAGCTGGCGAACAGTTTTACCTGACCTACCTGATTGACTTCACCGAAGCCGATTTCGCTAATCGACTCATCAACGAGATCAACTCTGAAACTGCCACCGACACCCGCAACATTGGGAAGCTCCTGGAGAAAATTGCCGCTAAATATGGACAAACCGAAAAACAATTATTCATACTGCTTCTAACCCAGGATTTAATTGATATCGATAAGAATATTATTGAAGGGAAAGCCGAAAAACTGTTTTCGTTGTATCCCGAGTTTAATACTGGGCTAAAGCACGATAAAGTGGTTGAGAAACCGTTGCGCGTTAATATCCGCAAAGATAACTTCGCCAAGATCAAAACACTTTGGACGCTAGTGAACAAAAAGTACTACCTACGCCTTGAAGAACTCACAGATACGGAGCTACAAGAGTGTGTCGACTACGTCCTTGGACGCGAGGAGGACGTGTACTCTCAACAAGTAGGTCTAGTCAGGCAGGAACGTATTCAACGTGATGAAACAGGACAACTGGTTACACAATCTGAGGCGTTAGATACCTACAAGATTGAAGATGCACTCACCTATGGAGATTGGCTGAAAGCGGCTTATAAGCAGACTTTCTTGCCGACAGAGGCAATTCATGCTGGTCTTGTTCGCAGAAATGCCGATCAGAAACTGCCGGATGATTTCTTTACGAAGGCGACTTTAGCAAAGTTCGTATCTAAGTTCCATAATTGGATGCAAGACACCTTCGTCAACCGTTTCTCCTACACAAAGATCGAAGGCATAACTGGACCCACGGCATTGACCAACGCAGACGGTCAGCCACTGGATTCCATCGTACAAGGCAACGTCGGAGTGTTCAGAGATACGCAATCAAAGGTCCCAGATAGGTATCTTTACGACGCATTCGTCTACGACTCCGACCTTGAACAGCAGAACATCAAACGCTCCACAGTTAATGAGGTAGTTGTTTTCGGTAAGATTCCGCGCCGCTCCATCAAGGTGCCGCTCTATTTCGGTGGAACCACAAGCCCGGACTTCATGTACGTGTTGAACACCGAGGACGGTGACATGACCCTGAACTTCATCGTCGAAACCAAAGATGTCAAGGATAAGAACGAATTACGTGGAACTGAAAAACTTAAGATTACGGCCGCAAAGAAGTTCTTCGAGTCGATGCAGGAAGCAGGCGTTAAAGTCCGCTTCGAACCGCAACTGAAAAACGACGACATCGCGGTAATGCTTCAGGGTGTGATTGCACGTGAATAATCAGGAGTCGCTAACACGACAGCTTAACCTTATTAGGGATCGGCGTGAACGTATCCTGTACGCCTTTAAATCTCACGAGAAGGCAGCAGACAATGCCGAAAAAATGGAAAAGTGGCGGAAACGGTGCGCCATAATTCTTACCGCCATTAGTGTCACCACTTTTCTAACTTCACTAGTAGGTCTTCTTTTCAATGAACAAGTAGCAAGTCTCCTGGTGTCTTTTATAGCATTGTTGTCCACAATCGCTTCATTGGGTAGCGATATCTTTGATTTTAAAGAGGACTCCAAAGTGCATTCGACGGCCGGGATAAGACTCCGAGCCATTTATCAAAAGTACGAAGCTCTTATCGCAGATTTAGAGAGCGGACAAATACCATTACTGGATGCCATTGTTCTGCGAGACTCAATAGCCCAAGAAGAAGCTGAGCTGCTCCTGACACTTCCAAGAACTTCTCGAAGAGACTATAAAAACGCCGATAAGGCACTATCACGTGATGAGAAAATTTCAACCTTCCAAGATAGCCAGAACGGTGACGCGTAATGAACAGCAGAGAACTTTTCGCTCAGATCTTTGAAAATCTTAAAGTCAAGAATTACGAAGAAATAGCTCGCCGCAGAGACGAGATAACGAAAGCTCTAAATAAGGAATATAGAGGCCAGGGTGATTCTATAAAACACCAGCTTATGGTGGGATCCTACGGACGCCATACCGCTATCAATGGAATATCGGACTTGGACATGCTCTATATATTACCTTTCGATCAACGCAACAAATATAGAAGCCCAGACGGCCCCTCTAAGGCACTAGCTCGAACACGTAAAGCTATTCTGGAAAGATACCCAAAGACCGAGGTTAAAGTTAGACAACTTGTCGTTGTCGTCCAATTTGAGAATCTCAAGTTTGAAGTGCAGCCCGTCTTTGCCGACAAAGATGGGGATTTGCTATATCCGGACACAAAATCGAAGCTATGGCGTAAAACTAAGCCGAGAAAAGAAATCGAAGCAGTAAAGATCGCGGACGATGAAACTTCAGGAAACTACAGAAAACTATGCAGACTGACTAGAGCATGGAAAAATAAGCATCAGGTCAATATTAATGGGCTTCTTATAGACACATTGGCCTTCAACTTCCTGAAGCAATATGAACCTGCTGATGGCGAAGATCGCCCTGAGTGCATGCTGCGAGATTTTTTTCTTTGGCTGTCCCTCGAACCTCGTAAGTCATACTACATGGCTCTTGGCAGTAATCAAAAGGTTTACGTAAAGCAGCACTTTCAGAAAAAGGCTCAAGTCGCTCATGATCTAGCAGAAAAAGCAATAGCCGCCGGAAATGAAACCTCTTGTGTCAAGGAATGGCGGAACCTGCTAGGTAAACCAGTTCCTTTAGCAGATGATAAAGAGCGAGAAGATCAAGAGGAGCTGGTCTTCTCTGAACAGTTTATCGAAGACTTGTATCCCCAGAACATCAGGTACACACTTGATATCGACTGCACCGTGACCAATGCGGAAGGTGCACATTATTGGCTTTCGACATTCCTTCGAAGGAGCCTTCGTCTACCTCGCGAACGAAAGCTTCTTTTCGAGGTAACTTATTGCGACGTCCCTGAACCGTACGAAATTAAATGGAAAGTTCTCAATCGGGGCGAGGAAGCAAAAACTCGCAACATGATTCGCGGCCAAATCTTAGATGATGAAGGACAAAATAAAAGGGAGGAGTCCACAGATTTCAGAGGCAACCATTACGTCGAGTGCTACGCGATAAAGAACAACGAACTAGTCGCTCGCGCCCACATCACTGTTCCGATCAATTAGCCTCGCCGCATGATTGGTGCCCATCGAGGTGTAAGTGACAAGGTGGTTGGCCTGACGGGCACCGGACAGCGCCGGCTGGCGGCTCGGGCCTAGATCGGCGCTTTCAGGACTACCGGTCGGTGCCTACGTGCCTCTCGCGGCTGGTCTGAGTTGTTTTTTCGGCTCTGTGGCCTATGCCCGTGCCGGTCCTGCGTCGGCGCGGTGGTTGGCCCGCAGGTAGCAGGAACGCTCGCCGCCGACCTCCGGCGGCGAGCGTTGAGTGGTGGTATCGGTAGGGGTATTCGGGCGCCGGGCTAGATCGCCTGTTCGGTCAGGGCGTGCAATTTTGGTTGCGCTAGGCGTGCAGATTTAACTTGCGCTTGACATCACTCAGCAGGTAGCAGTGTGGTTGCACAACACGTTCACTTTAACCTTGTGCTTGGCAATAGGCTGGCTAGTCGCAGCCTGCAGCATAAGGACGTGCTGATCGCGAAAACAAGGTGTGGGGCGATTCCTGGAAAAACAAGGGATCGCCCCACACTTTCGCAGAACCGATAGCTCAGCGCCGGAAATACAGGCGCCGCTTCGTTACGCCGGGATTCCTCCTGACTGGATTAGCGTACGATACCAATGTGCGGAGGCCTTCGGGGTGCGCTCGAGGGTCGTGTAGTTAACGTGAACAATGCCGAATCTCTTGGTATATCCATAGGACCACTCGAAGTTGTCCAAGAGCGACCACACGAAGTATCCCCGCACATCTGCCCCCTGCTTTAGTGCCGCATATACTGCGGCGATGTGATCACAGAGGTAGGAAATGCGCTTCGGATCGTCAATTTGGCCCTCGATCACCTCTTCCGGGTCGGCATCGGCCATTCCGTTTTCTGTGACCATCAATGGCAGATCCGGATAGCGCTGTGATAATCCAAGCAGCAATTCCGTGAGACCGGTCGCGTCAATCGGCCAGCCCATTTCCGTTTTTTCACCCGGAAGCTCCAGGAATTCCACCCGGTCGGCGCTCACCCACGGTGACTTCCCGGAAGGATCATGCCCGTCATGCCGCTCGGGAACAGCGCCCTCCGGAGCCATCCGCACCTTAGTGGGATTGTAGTAATTAACCCCCAGTACATCCAACGGCTGGTTGATGAGCGCAAGATCGCCGTCGTGAACGAAATCCCACTGCACATCACGCGAGGTCAGCTTCACTAGCTCTGGAGGATAAGCGCCCTCCAACATGGGTCCTAGGAAAGCCTCATTCCCCAGGAGTCGGATCTGTTGAGCGGCCTCGTGTGAACTCGGGTTAGTCGGATCATCAGGGCGAACAACATGGAGATTCAGCGTCACCGAAATCTGCGCATCCGCCCCGCATTCTTCCCGAATCGCGATCGCGGCGAGCCCGTGTGCCAGGTTGAGATGATGCACAGCCTGCATCGCCTGCTGCGGATCCTGAATTCCCGGAGCGTGCACTCCCGCGGCATACCCGAGGTAGGCAGAGCACCAGGGCTCATTCAGGGTAGTCCACACCGAAACTCTGCCCGCGAATTCACGGGCGAGCACCCGCGCATACTCCTGGAAAGCGAGGGCGGTATCTCGAGATGCCCAGCCGCCTTTATCCTGGAGATACTGCGGGAGATCCCAATGGTAGAGGGTAACAACAGGTTTGATATTTCGCGCGTTGAGCGCGTCGATCATCTTCCCGTAGAAATCAAGACCAGCTTGATTTACGCCGCCCATTTCGGTGGGCATGATGCGCGGCCAGGCGATAGAAAGACGGTAGGCGCCAACTCCTAGCCAGTCGATAATACCGATATCTTCCTGCCATCGGTGGTAGTGATCGCAAGCGGTATCGCCAGTGTCACCGCTATGGATCTTTCCGGGCGTGTGAGAAAACGTATCCCAGATTGACGGCCCGCGACCACCTTCATGAACTCCTCCTTCAATTTGATAGGAGGCTGTTGCGGTCCCCCACACAAACTCCGGTGGGAACTGCACGGTTTCTTGAGACATCTCTTTAGTTCCCTTCGCTCAGCCGGATAGTTGCTGTGCTTGTGCCAGCTTCGTAGCTGAACTCTTGGCCCTGGTACCTGAGATTCCAAGCGGCCTGCGTCGTCGTTGTTACTTCAAAAACGCTGTCAACGTGAGCCACCGTGAACGTAACATCCGGTGCACCCGTTCCCGCATCGGATGCCGGAATGGTGACGGTAGATGTTTGCCCCTCGAAAAGTGAGGTGGCATCGAGAGTGACACCATCGGCCCAGTTGTAGACGGGGGTATCAGTCTTCTTGCCGAATGGAATCACGGCGCCTTCTCGAATCATGACGGGAAGGGTGCCGTATCCGTGAGTTTCCGTTACCCAGCGCGAACCGGTGAGGATGTCGCCCGAGAATAGACTGCGCCATTTTCCGGCCGGGAGATAGTAGGTGACCTTGCCGTCCGGCCGGAAAACTGGAGCGACGAGAATATCTGAACCGAGCATGAACTGGGTGTCAATTTCGCGAGTTGCGGGATCCTCGGGGAATTCGAGAACCATCGGTCGCAAAACAGGCGTTCCAGTTTCGTGGGCTTTGCGTGCAGCCTGGCCGATGTACGGCATAAGCCGCAGCTTCAGGTCAACGAAACGCCGCGTGACCTCCACAGCTTCCTCGTCGAAAACCCACGGGACGCGGACGGTGCCCGAGCCGTGCAATCGCGAGTGCGAGGATAGCAGGCCGAAAGCGAGCCAGCGCTTGAAGAGCCCCGCGTCTGGCATACCTTCGAAGCCGCCAATATCGTGGCTCCAGAAGGAGAAGCCTGACATCGCGATGGAAAGCCCACCCCTGAGAGTTTCGCCCATGGATGCATACGTTGAGTCGCAGTCGCCGCCCCAGTGAACGGGCATTGCCTGGCCTCCCACGGTTGCCGAACGCGCGAAGAGTACGGCTTCGCCCTCGCCACGTTCCTCCGTGAGAAGATCGAAAACAGTTCGGTTGTACAGGTGGGCGTAGTAGTTGTGCATGCTGACCGGATCTGCGCTGTTGTGCCATGCAATACCGCTCACAGGAATGCGTTCGCCGAAGTCTGTTTTGAAGCAATCCACTCCCATATCGAGTAATTTCTTCAACTCACCCCGGTACCATTGCACAGCCGCGGGATTCGTGAAATCGACGAGTGATAGCCCTGCCTGCCACAGGTCGGTATGCCAAATACTGCCATCGTTTCGCTTCACCAGATACCCGTTTTCCGCGCCTTCCTCCCAAAGGCGGGAACGTTGGGCAATATACGGGTTGATCCACACGCAAACCTTGAGGCCCTTGTCTTTGATTCGCTGGATAAGGCCGCGCGGATCCGGGAAAGTGACGGGATCCCAGACGAAATCGCACCAGTGGAACTCGCGCATCCAGAAGGTATCGAAGTGGAAAACCGATAGCGGGATATCGCGCTCAGCCATTCCATCGATAAAGGACATCACGGTTTCTTCGTCGTAGCTGGTGGTGAATGAGGTTGTCAGCCATAGACCGTAGGACCAGGCGGGTAGCTTGGGCGGGCGCCCGGTCAATGCGGTGTAGCGCTCTAGGATTTCTTTCGGGGTGGGGCCGGCGATGACGAGGTATTCCAGTTCGTCGCCGCTTACCGAGAATTGGATACGGGAAACTGCCTCGGATCCGATTTCGAATGACACATCGCCGGTGTTAAGGACAAGGATTCCGTAGCCGGCAGTTGAGATATAGAAGGGAACGTTTTTGTATGCCTGTTCTGAGGACGTGCCTCCGTCTTCATTCCAAATGTCCACAGATTGGCCGTTCTTCACGAAATGGCCGAAGCGTTCACCCAATCCGTAGATGCGTTCGCCGGGCTGGAGAACAAATTGCGCGAAGGAATACCGCTCTTGGTCTGGGGAAATTGCCAGGCCAACAGAGCGCGTAGTCATTTCCGTTATATCTTCGCCGTTGAGCGAGACGCGGATGCCATCCCATGTGCCTTCACGAGGAACCGTGACTGAAAGATTATCAGCGGTTACGCGGTAGCCGTCAGAGTTTTCTTCAATGGAACCCCGGTACGTGGGATCGAAAGAAAGTTCTGGTTGAATGGGAGGAACCGTGTTTTTCCTCCACCGATGCTGGCGGACTCGAATCACTCCGGGCGCAATCGGTTCGAAGGTCATATCGAAAAGACCTGTGTTAAGGGTATCCCCACGGTTAGTGATATTTTTGATGGGCGCTAAGACTTCTAGCGCCGGCCGATCATCGGTAGTGATCGGCGCAACTTGCCGAATCTGCTTTGCACGTTCGACCGTCCACCCTTTGCGGTCAAGCCAGAAACCATTAGTGAATTTCACAGTAACCTCATATCTAGTTCGAGAACTGACGTTATTTGAGCGCGCCCGCGGTAATTCCGCGTGAAAGTGTGCGCTGGAAAATCAGGAAGAAGATAAATGTTGGGATCAGTGATAGCAGTGCTCCTCCGTTGAGGGTGGGAACGTCAAGCATTCGATCCCCTTGTAGCGATGCTAGGGCAATCGGAACAGTTTGGTTTGCGTTTGAGGTCAGCATGACGAGCGGAATGAAGAACTCGTTCCACGTCCAAATGAAGAAGAAGGTCATGAGCACCCCGAGCGTAGGCCGTACATTCGGGAACACCACTCGCCACAAAATGGTCCAGCGGGAGGCCCCATCGAGCTGCGCCGCTTCCAGGAGTGCAGGTGGGAAGGTACCGAGGACCGAGGCGAGGAGGTACGTGCCGAATGCTGATTGGATAATCGTGAAGATAATGACGATGCTCCACAAATTGTCATTCAGGCCGACCTTCTGCGCCATCGAGAAGAGCGGGTAAATAAGAACTTCCTGCGGAAGCATATTGGCGAGTAAGAAGAGGCCAACAATGACCGCGCTCCCCTTGACCCGCCCAATACCAATCGCGAAGGCATTGAAAAGCGAAATGATCACAGCAAAGAGAGCTACCAGGCCCGACGTCCACAACGAATTCCAGACCTTCTCCGGGAACTCAACGCGATCCCAGAAAGCGGCGATACCGTCGGTATACAACTCAGTGGGAAGTGTAAGCGGACCACCAGAGGAATAATCAGTTGGCGACTTGAACGCATTAATGATCATCAACAGGAATGGCGCGATCATGAGCAAGCCGAATAGGATCGCGAACGCCAGCACGATCCAGCGTTTGATACCGCGATGATGGCGGTCTCGGTTCTTCACCCGAACGAGGCGCGGTTTACTTGACGTGGCCACCGCGGCTAACGGAACTGAAGTAGTCGACGTGGTCGGAACGGTCGGAGTTTCCGGTTCTTCCAAGCTGTTTGGTTCAATAGACATGTCACACCCCCAGCATGTCTTTTTTCGCAGCGCGGTTTTGGAAGTACTGAATGACCACGGCGACGATGATAATAATGATGGTTAGAACAGTTGCGATTGCCGCCCCATAACCAACTTTCGATTTGTCGAAAAAGTTGAGGTAGGAATAGTACGAGGGCACAAGGGTCGAACCTTCGGGGCCACCGCGGGTAAGCACGTAAATCGGCGCAAATACTTTGAGCGATGCCACCGTGCACGTGAGGACGATGACGAAGGTTTCCGGCTTAATCTGTGGAATGGTTATGGCCTTGAACCGCTGCATCCACCCTGCGCCATCGAGCTCCGCCGCTTCGTAAAGTTCGGGATCAACGCGTTGCAGCGCTGACATAAAGATAACCGTGGGGTAGCCAATCTGGATCCAGATCAGAACCAACATTACGGACGGCAGTGCTGTGCTGGTTGACCCCAACCAGTTAGGGGGCGAGGAAACTCCTATCGCACTCAGAATCTGATTGAGGGCTCCCGTTTCGGCATTGAGGATCCAGTTCCAAACGATTCCAGCAATGGAAACCGGAAGGAGCTGCGGCAAATAATAAGTTGCCCGCAAAAATGATGCGATTTTGCTATTGAAACTTCTCCCGACGAAATCGAAGAGAATCGATGCAAGCAGCAGCCCTATCAGAGTAGGGATGATGACCATTGCAATGATCATCGCGACTGAGTTCTTGAAAGACATCCAAAAATCGGCGTCCTGCATGAGAGAAACGTAGTTATCAAACCCAACCCACCGTTTTTTCGATGCGCCGCCTTTCCACTTCGTCATCGAGTAGTACAGATTTGAGAAGAAGGGGATGAGGATGATGATCGTAAAGCCGATTCCCCCCGGAATCAGGTAGAGCCAAAAACCGCGTCGGGATCTCTTTTTCATGTGATGCTTGTGTGTGGTACTCATGGCAAGCGCACTCCTCTAGGGTGATCTGCGATCAGCTGTGGTGGCGGACGGGACCGCCACCACAGCTTTTCGCAACGTCACATCATTCGAGCAGGTCCGCGCGTCCCTCCTCGTATGCCGTTTGCAGGTCCTGCATCGCCTGCTCTGGAGTCTTCGAGCCGCTCATGAGCGACTGCATATTGGAAACGAGCTGATCGTAGAATCCTGCGACGGGCCAATCCGGGTAGAAGGCAAGCTTGTTATCCTTCGCCAGGTTCTGGAAATTATCGGTCAGCGTCTTTGTGGCGTCGTCAGTAATATTGTCGGTTCCACCCACCACAGGGAGTCCGCCTTGTTCACCGAAAATCGCCTGAACTTCATCGGAGAGCGTGATATCGATGAACTCGTAGGCAAGCTCCTTGTTCTTTGCGTTTTCGGGGACAACCCAGAGGTTTCCTGAAGAACCAGGAGCAAAGTTACCGGGGAAGACAAATTGCCCCCACGGATCCTTCATTTCATCGGCAAGCCGGCCGAACCACCACGAACCGGAAAACATCATCGGATAATTCCCAGAGATAAATCCGGTCCCCATATCCTCGGCTGTGAGGCCAGAAGCAACACTATTGATATATCCCTTGTTCACCCAATCCTGAAGAACCTTAGCGCCTTCAACGGCAGGACCAGACGTCCACTGCACTGGGTTATCGAAGAATTGGTAATCGCGTACGAATTTGCTGTCAGCCTTGGAAAGCGCGAGAGTATACCACAATTGCCCCATGGGGTACTCCGACCCAGCCTCTGCCAGCGGAGTGATTCCCTTCGCGACGAATGCGTCCATGACAGCGACGAGCTCATCCATAGTCTTCGGAACCTGGAGCCCAGCCTCATCGAAGAGCTTCTTGTTGTAGTACATAAAGACAAATTCGCCGTAGTTGGGGATTCCGTACCAGCTACCGCTTCCCATGAGACCGTTGTCATCGTATTTAGCTGTTTGGGCAATCGATTCTGGGAGCTTCTTATCCCACCCGCGTTCCTTCGCAACATCGGTGAGATCCGTGAGCAAGCCCTGGGACGCAAGCTGACCCGCTGTAGCGTTGCCCTTGTTGTATTCCATAACGTCAGGGACTTGGTCACCAGTCAGCACGATTTTCGCATTCTTCTGAATCTGCTCGAAGGTTTGCGCTTCACGTTTGACCGTGACGTCAGGGTGGCGTTCCTGGAATATTTCGACGGCGCGGTCCCACGCCTTACCCATTGCCGAATTATCGGCCTCATAATCCCAAATAACGAGAGTCTTACCGGACTCGGAATTACTCTTACCGCTATCGGACCCACCTCCGGAACACGCAGTTCCTAGAAGTGCGATTGTGGTTGCTACTGCAACCGCCGTCATTTTTTTCGATAACATCTTCTCTCCTCATTGAGTGACGATTGTTGTCTTTTTGAAGTTGGTGGCGGGACAGCTGTAGATTCCGGGCCGTTTTCTACCGCTTATCCCTTCTTATTGGTGGTGTACCGTGGGATAACCTCCGTTCAGTTGGAAGACTGATCCGCGCGAAATATAGCGCGGGGTGTACAGATGGACCTCGGGGCCGGTACCTTGTCCAATTCGTTCGATAAGAAGCTCTACAGCGTTCCGCCCCGACCTCTCAGGTTCAAGTGGAACTGCGTCAAGCGGCGGATTCAGGGATGACGTGTCATAAGAAGACGCGAGTGTGAGAATCGAGAGCGGATCACCAGTTCCCTGCTGTTTCTCAACACTGAGTTCATCGAGAAAATCCCGGACTCGAACAGCTGAACAGTCGAGGAGCACGCCAGTGCAACCAGGGAGTGTATTTCGGATTTCCGCAACCATATTCTCGGTATCCGAAGATACGAAAACTGTTTCTATACCCAGTTCGGCGGTATAGCGCTCGAACTCGGCACGGGTGCGAAGAACGAAATTCTTACCAATGTCATAAAGCATCTGGGTATGGCCAACGAAGGCGATAGAACGATGCCCGGCAGCTACTAACTGGTCTACAGCAAGCCGTGTGGCGGCTTCGAAATCCAAGTCGACACATGCTAGCGATTCGTAGTTATCGGGCAAGCCTAAAAACACGCTTGGTATATCCGCCGTTCTTAGCAATTCAGCCCGTTCGTCATTGGCTTGAACGTCCATGACAACAACACCGTCAACGAGGCCCGTTTTCACCACGCGCTCGATATCTTGCACGGCAGCTTCGCCATTCTCGGTAAGAAGGACAACGTCATAGCCTTTACGGCGTGCGGCGGTCACAATTGCCAAAACGAAGGTCATGAAAGCAATAGGTTCCGTAGCCTCGTGCATCGGTGCAGAGAGAGCAATAATGTCGGTTTTCGTTGAGGCCAACATTTTCGCCCCGGCTTGGGGATGGAACTCAAGTTCCTCAATTGCTTTTTGCACACGCTGGCGGGTCGCCTCAGAAACAGGGCGCTTCCCTGAAAGCGCATAGGAAACCGTTGAGATTGATACTCCGGCCTGCCGGGCAACGTCTTTGATCGTGGCCATTGGGATGAAACCGCCTCCTCATCGAAACGTTTCGATGATTTAATTATAACAGGCGCCAAAATTACCCGTCAATGGCCTGTTGCAGTGGTAGGGTGAAGCATGGCATGGAAGAATGTGGCCCGCAGCGTGGCGGGGATATGTGCGGTGTGTTTGCTGGGGGCGTGCACGAGTAGCAGCCAGACCCCCGCGGCGGGATCGCGGAGCGAGACCGGCGCGGCGTCGTCGGCCTTGAAGGAAAAGGCGGGTAGCGAAGCGGACTCTGCGAGCCCGAGCTCCTCGGCAGCAGAACAGAATGCCGGCAGCGAAGATACCAGCGAGGCGATTGCCCGCGAGGCGCTGAAGTTCGTGGACGAACTCACCTCCGCGGAAATGGGAATTATCCACTGGGACAACGAAAAAGGGAACCCGAAAGCCAGCTATTATGCGGGCGAACGGCGCATTGCGGTGACCTACTCGGGCGACGCGACAAGTGACTATACCGTGCGCACGCGGGTGCCGGACGATGCTGACGGCGGCCCCGTTCTAAAAAGCGATATGCGTTTCCTGATTGAGCATGCCGATTTTGGACCGGCGGACCAGAGAGGCGTCTCTAACGGGAGCGTGCGCGAGGGAACCGCGGTGCCGGCAGCCGATACTCGTCTCCTCGAGGGGTGCTCGGATGGCGACGGGTGGATGATCACGCGGGGTTGGGTCGCATACAACCGAAACACCGATGTGATTGAGGATTTCGACTTCACTGTGAAGAAGCCGGGCGCCACTATTGCGGTGCGCCAGTCGGATGGGTCAACGCGGGAGGAGACTCCGTCCTGCACCGTGGTGTGGGACTTTACCGCGGCGAACGGGCGGGTGATTGACAAGCCGATGCCGAATTAGAATACGCACAGGGGCTAGAGCTTGTCACTAACGATACGCTGTAGTGCAGCAACGATAAGGGCGCACGCCTCCGCATCGGAATCAGCACGGTGGTGCTTTAGCCGATATCTCGGAGCACACGCGTCTGCGACGGTTGGGAGCTTGTAATTATCGAGCCCTGGTAGCAATTGTTTTGAAAGCCGGTAAGTGCAGTAAAACTGAGACGGTTTCGAATTTGTCTCAAAGAAGTCATCCAACTCATGCCATACTCGAGCGTCGAAAGAAGCATTGTGCGCATAGACCGGGGACGAACCAACGAAGTCTTGTATATCAACAACAATGTCAGGCCACATAGGAGCGTTTTTCACATGCCGAGCCCGAATGCCATGCAGGTAAGAGAATTGAAAAAGATCATAGCCAGGCGGTGGCTTAAGTAATGTCGAATAACGGTCGATAACTTCCCCTCCCCGCATCCGGATCAACGCAATCTGACATGCAGACTCACCACCAAGATCGTTCGCAGTTTCAAAATCCACAGTGACAAAATCATCGATTAGGAGATCTGTAACGTCCGGAATATACGAGCTCCTCCTCCGCGATGGCTTTCGTGATTTGTTGGGCTTCACAGCAGATTGCCCCGAAGATATTCCGCAAGAGGACCCACCGGTCTCTTTGCGAGCCTTTGATAGCTCCACAAGCCGCTTCCACTCAGCGTGGAATGGAGCAGGATCGCGCCCATCCTGCTTTGCCCAGAGCTCCTGAGCTTTCGCTAAACGCTTGCGCAGGTCAATTCTGTAATCTTCCCTCGGGGCAGGAATATTCCGTTTGAACCAGCCCTGAATCATGTGGGCTTCGTCCGCGTACTCCTTCATCTTGTGCTGGATTTTAGCCACCTCAATCACGTAATATTCCATCGCTACAGCGTGATTTTTTTCAGCAGCTGCTGCCATAGAATTCATGCAGCCCACGGCAATATTGAGCGCAGTTTCCAGGTCGCCCTCCCGCTTGAGATGCGCGATTTCTTCGCCCCAATCGCAAATATTACGACCGTCGTACGTAGGCATGAACCATTCGCTGGATTTCTGCACATCTGGGAGATCACTCGATGCTTTCAAGTTTTGACTCGCAAGCGTGGTCTGCCCACTGAGAGCATCGGTTCTTAGAGAAGGAGAATCAGCACGGGTAACTCTGGGGATGTCATTCTCAGGCACAACTTCGCGATAGTGTTTTTCCAGGGCCTGTTGAGCGGGGTGCTTTCCCTCATTCGATATTTCGGGAGAATAATTCCAAATTTCCCGAATACGACTCAGTAGCCCCATAATAATTCCCTTCCAGCCTGATCCTTTGCGACATCCCTAAACTATCAAAACATCGTTCTGCAGCTCCGTGACTACTCACTACCAGCCACCGGGGCACTAAGCAGCGGTGTGGCGGGCGAGCGATGGAATTGGTACTACTGGTTAGGGAGGGCGCGGTTTAGACCAGAGTGTCGAGGAAATTGAGGGCGTCGTGGAGGTCATCGAAAACGGCGCCGTCTTCCGGAAGTTCGCCGGCCATGATCTTCTCCGCGTGTTCAATTACTTGCTCGGTGAGTTCATTCGGTACGTATGACTCGAGTGGAGTGCTTGGAGGTGCCTGGCCGCTGGTGTGCGTATCTGCCTGAGGAAACATCGAATCTGGAAACGCCATTGAGACCACCCCTTTCGCGCGGTTGGGCTTGCGGTGTGCAAGATTGAGATTACCGGGTGCGGGCGGGGAGGTGAAGCCCCTTCGATTCCGGAACGGTAAGGCGCGAGTCCGGTAGGTGGAGGCGCGGGCCGGGCCAGTGGGTGATGAGCCAGCGGTCGTGCGTGGCGAGGATGATCGTGCCTGGCCAGCGGGCCAGGGACTCCTCGAGGGCGTGCATGGCAGCCAGGTCAAGGTAATTGGTGGGTTCGTCGATGACAAGGACAGCAGGCTGCGCCGCGAGCGCGAGGGCAAGCTGGGCGCGGCGCTGATTACCGGCCGAAAGATCAGGTATCGGGGTTGCCCACATGGATGGGTGCAGGATGCCGGTACCGCGCTCCCCGATGCCGGAGTTCCAGACCTCGGGAGTGAAGCCGGGATCTCCGCAGCGCGGGAGGCGTTGCGGGACGAAAGCTAGCGGGCCCGCGCAGGAGAGAGTGCCGGAAGGCTGTGCGGTTGCGTGCTGCGCGAAGGTAGCGGGCTGCGGGGTGCCGGTGGCGATCCAGGTGAGGAGCGTGGATTTGCCGCTGCCATTAGCGCCGGTGACCAGGAGGTGCTCGCCGTGGGAAATATCGAAGGTAACCGGGGCGAGACGGCCGGGAACCGCCGCCGCACGAGCGGACACCGCGAGGCCGGCAGATTGGCGGGCCGAGGGTGATTGCGGCCGAGTCACACCGGCATACTCCGGGAAAGTGAAGGTGTAACTGCGGGGTTTGCGTACTTCCCGGGTGGCGAGGGCCTCGAGTTTGCGGTCGTCGTGGCGGGTGCGGCGGGTGGCCGTGCTCTGGGCGCGATCCGCGAAGAACTTCTTCGCCTTACCCTCCGCGCTCGCCAAACGCACCCCGCCCCGGGCGATACCACCGGATGCATGGCGATGTGCGCGCAGCTGCGTCTTTTCTTCTTGTTGGGCCAGGTAGAGCGCCCGGTAGCGCTCCTCAGCATCACGCTTGGATTCAAGATAATCCGTGTAGGTACCGCGGCATTCCCACACCCCGCACACCTCACCACCGCCTTCGGCGCGGGCCAACTGTGCCCACACACTCATATCCATATCCACAATGAGAGTGGCGACATCCTCAATAAAAGCACGGTCATGGCTGGCCATGAGCACCGGGCCCGGCCAGGAACGCAGCGCACGGCTGAGGTACGCGCTCGCCTCCGCATCCAGATGATTGGTGGGCTCATCCAAAATAAGAACCTGCGGGCGGGCCACCAACGTGACAGCCAAGTTCAGCCGCGCGCGTTGGCCCGGGGAGAGCGTGGCCAGCTCCCGCGAGCGCCCGCTCCCGGTCAACATATCCAGGCCCAAACCGGCCACAGCGTCGTCGACCCTATCCTCAAGCGACCACAGGTCCAGGCGGGTGATCTCGGATAATAGCCGATCATATTCGGCCGCGAACGCGCTGCCCTCCCCCAGGCGTGCGCTGAGCGTTTCGAAGCGGGCGAGTAGTTCCCGCGCGGGCGCGAAGGTGCTTTCGAGGAAGTGAGCGACGGTCGCGGCGGCGGCGTTCGACACGGGGTTCCACGGGATGGCGCTGGCGCCGGTGCGGGTGACGGTGCCGCGTTCGGGACTGAGGCGACCTGCGGCGATGCGCAGCAGGGTGGTTTTGCCGCAGCCGTTTGGGCCGATGAGGACGGCGCGGTCGGTGGCGGCGAGGCGCAGGGTGATGCGGTCGAGGAGCGGGCGGGCGGTGTAGGAAAATGAAATATTGTCAAGAATGAGGGCAGGCATAGTGATCTCCTTGGACGCGGCGGGTGGTGCGGGGTGCGGCGTCTCAGCTGGGCTGAGTGGAGATCACAGTGTCATCGGAACGATAGCCTCCTTTGGCGTGGGTTGTAGTCCCGGTTACATAAGTAAATGTAGCGACGGCACGGGTAGTGGGTCAATGGCCATCGAATGGCGCGTGAATGCGCGCGAACGGCTCGCCACACACTAACTAACGAAATGCGCGCAGACTGACAGTGCGGCCGCCAGACTCATAGTTAGACTCATAATTTCGCAGTCTGAATTACAGTTAGCAGCCAAAATCGCCCTCAGACATTAAAAATCGAGGGAACACTATTAAACGTCTAAGAGTGTGATTCGCAGTGTGACCTGTGACAACCGGGCGGACAGGGCGTAAAAACCACGACGTATACCCTCTGCGAGTCGTTCACTCATATGTAGAGGCCGTTCGGTTGTAGTAAAGCTGGGAACTCCGGCCGCCCCAGGAGTCACACGGGTCCCAGCAGAGACCCTATGTGTTGTCACAGCTGTACTGCGATTGCGTTACGCGCGCAGTACAGCCGGGAAAACATATACCGCTTCCTCTCCGCATCGGCCGCAGCATTTTCAACGACGACGCGTCCTAGCTCGCCGGCGGCTTGTCCAGCACCGTGCCGTTGACAGAGCGGAAGTCCCATACCGAACGACATTGCGACTTTTCTTCCCCGGCGCTGGCATCCCGAAGCGTGCCTTGCGGGTTGAAATCGGGGGTTTCCACCATGTAATCCACGTACTCGATCACTCCGGTACGTCGGTTGTAACCCACACTTCCCGCTTTAATAAACCAGTCGCCATCTTGCGCGCAGGTATCCATCAGCTGGGTGCCCAGCGAAGGAAGCTTCGTTCCCTCGCGCAAAATCCCAGAAACAACCCCGCGCTCATTTTCAGCACCGTAATCGGCGCTGCGAATCAGCAGACGCATATCATCCTTCGATAGCGGCGCCAGGCTCGCCTTATTGGGAGGCTGCCCGTTGATGGTGTAGTCCAGCACCTTATCCCCGTCATACCGCTGCGCCAGCTCATTTACACTGAATCGCGAGGCCCAATCATCCAGCCCTGAACGATTATTGGTGCGCAGCACCCGGACCTCGAACTCCGTGATGTTATCCACCGCGCGCAGGGCTTCCGCCGTGATCGCATCCCCCGGTGCGGGCTCCGCGCCGGGCGAGCCTGCTACCTCGGGTACACTCGCCGCAGAAGACGAAGGCGCCGCACTGCTTAATGAACTTGCCGCGCTAGGTGCCGGAGCTGAGCTTGCTGAACCGGCCGCCGGTGCCGGGGTGCTGGGTGCCGGTGGCGGCGTCGTCGTACTACTACAGGAAGCGAGGGCCGCGACCGCGCAGATTCCCGCGGCGCTGCGGAAAAGATTTTTTCGTGCCATACCTCATGCTACCGCCGCACAGTCCTCAAGAAACATTCACCCGGCGTCCAGCTTCCTTGCCTAGAATCGTTTTTTATGAACGACGCCGCATCCGCGCCCGCCGCGGGAACCGCATCCGCGCAGCCGGACCACGAATCCCTCGCCCTAACCGACCCCACCACCGGGAACGAGCACGTACCCGCAAGCGACCCGGCCCGCGGGCTGAGCGCCGCGCAGGCCGCCCAGCTCGCCGCGGAAGGCAAAGCGAATACCCTGCCCGACCGCTCGGGGCGCTCGGCCGCGCAGATTGTGCGCGATAACGTTTTCACCCGCATTAATTTCATGCTAGGGGTGCTGTTCATTGCCGTGATCCTCACCGGTTCGTGGATCAATAGCGCTTTCGGCCTGCTCATTATCGCGAACTCGATTATCGGCATTATTCAGGAACTGCGCGCCAAGCACACCCTCGATTCCCTGGCCGTCATCGGCGAAGCCCATCCGCGGGTGCGCCGCGAGGGCGAAGTGCGTGAAATCGCGCGCGAAGAGGTGGTGCTGGGCGATATTATCGTGGTCGCCGCCGGCGAGCAGATCGTGGTGGACGGCGTCGTCACCGAAGCCGATTACCTCGAAGTGGACGAATCACTCCTCACCGGCGAATCCGATTCCATCCACAAGGAACCCGGCGCCGCGATGATGTCCGGCTCTTTCGTGTCCTCCGGCTCGGGCAGCTACCGCGCCACCCGCGTGGGCGCCGATGCCTACGCCGCCAAAATCACCTCTGCCGCCTCGAAATTCTCGCTCGTCGATTCCCAGCTGCAAAACGGCATCGACCGCATCCTCAAAGCCATCACCTGGGTGCTGGTGCCCGTGGGACTGCTGACGATCTGGGGGCAGATCCGCGTGGTGGGCCTGGATTGGGCTGCCATCGGCGCACACTGGCGCGATATCGTGCTGTCCGTGACCGGCGCGCTGGTGCCGATGATCCCCGAAGGCCTGGTGCTCATCACCTCGACCGCTTTCGCGCTGGGTGTGATCAGGCTCGGCCGCCTGAACGTGCTGGTCAACGAGCTGCCCGCCATCGAAGGCCTCGCGCGCGTGGATACCGTCGCCGTGGATAAAACCGGCACCCTCACCGAAAACACCCTGTGGTTCGCGGGGCTCGAGTTGGTGCCCGGTGCGGCTTCGAGCAGCGGCTCTGCTTCCGGAGGCGCGAGTTCTTGCAGCGGTTCCGGTTCCGGCACCGTGTGCGAACAGCACGACGCCGCCGCTCCCGCCGCGCGCGCTCAGGCCACCGCGCGGGAAGCCCTGGCCCAGCTGGGCGCGGCCGACCCGGCCCCGAACTCCTCCATGGAGGCCATCCAGGAAGCCCTCGGCGCGCCGGCCCAGCCGTGGGAGGTGGCCGAACGTCAGCCTTTCACCTCGGCGAAGAAATGGTCCGGGGTGAGTTTCGCCAATGGCCAGCACTGGATTATGGGCGCCCCGGATGTGCTCCTTGATCTGGCGGGTCCCGCCGGTCAGGCGGGCGCCGTCGTTCCCCATAGCAACGCGGCAGCAACGAACGCCACCGCTCCCGCGACTCCCGCGACCGCCATCAACGCAGCCCGCGAGCGCGCCGCCGCCATTGCCGCCACCGGCCAGCGCGTGCTGCTCCTGGCCCGCAGCGATACGCCGGTCACGGCCGCGAACGCGCCCGGCAACCTTGAGCCGCTTGCCTTCATTTTGCTCGACCAAAAAATCCGCCCGGACGCCTCCGATACCCTGCGTTATTTCGATTCCCAGGGTGTGGCGGTCAAAGTTATCTCCGGTGATAATGCCGCGGCGGTCGGGGCGGTGACCACGCAGCTCGGCGTCAATGTGGGCACTCCCGTGGACGCGCGCACCATCCCGGAGGCGAGCTTCGCGGAAACGATTAATGAAAATGCCGTGTTCGGGCGGGTGACCCCGGATCAGAAGCGCGCTATGGTGGCGGCGCTGCGCGGGGCGGGACACACTGTCGCGATGACGGGCGATGGCGTCAATGACGTGCTTGCCCTCAAGGATGCCGACCTGGGCATCGGCATGGGCTCCGGCACCTCCGCGACCCGCTCGGTCGCGAAAATTGTGCTCCTCGACGATAAATTCGCCTCCCTTCCGCACGTGGTGGGCGAGGGCCGGCGCGTGGTGGGAAATATCGAACGCGTGGCGCGGCTTTTCCTCACCAAAACGGTGTATTCGGCGGTGCTCGCCATCGCGGTGCTGCTGTTCGCGCTGCCCTACCCCTTCGTGCCGATTCACGTGACGATCACCGGCTGGTTCACCATCGGCATCCCGGCCTTCCTCCTCTCCCTGCCGCCAAATAACGACGCCGCCCGCCCCGGTTTCGTGCAGCGCGTCATGCGTTTCGGTTTCCCGGCGGGCCTGATTGTCGGGGTTGCGACTTTTATTACTTACGTGATGTTGTACGACGGCGCAGCTAGCTCGGCATATGCGACTCAGGTGTCCACCGCGACTCTTCTAACGATGATTATTGCCTCCTCGTGGGTGCTCGTTGTGGTGGCCCGGCCCTATGTCTGGTGGAAGATTCTGCTGATTTTGCTGCCGCTGCTCGGGTACGGGGTGATTTTCCTCTGGCCGTTCACGCAGCGCATCTTCATGCTGGATTCCTCCAATACCGGGGCGATGGCCCTGGGTACGCTGGTGGGGCTGATCGGGGCGGCGCTGATTGAGGCACTGTGGTGGTTCTTGGGGCTGCGCTTCGGGGAGCCGGCTCGGCTGTGGCAAAGCGCGGAGCAGCGGGCCGCGCAGCGCACCCAGGCTGAGCTGCGCAAGAAGGCCACCGCGGAACGGCGCGCAGCGGACACGGCAAAATAGCGCGGGCGCGGGCGCGGGCGCGAAGTAGCGGGTGTTTCTCTGCTGGCCGAAAGGTGCTGAGCTTGGCAAACACGAAACTTGCTTGCCGCTCCCGGCTGCGCTCTGATTGAATGATTGTGGCTTGGCCCGTGTAGCCGAGCGCTCCGGTGTGTCCGGTAGCGTGCGGAAAGCGGCCAGGTACCTGTCATATCGGGGGCGTTTTCGCCGGTTACCGTGCGTTGTTTATCGCGCGGGGTTACCGCGCACCGCTCCCGCGCATCGTTAGGATTTATCGTGAGCGAAGAAGACGCAACCCGGTCGCCGCAGGGCGGCGAACCCACCCGAGCTTTCCCTCCGCACGGCTCCGAGAACACCACCCCCTCCTCTCCTTCGGCCGATTATCCCACCCAGGCTTACGCCGCTAACCCCGGTACCTACCCCGGGCCGGGCCCCTACGGCACCGCGCAGGGCAACCAGCCCGGCCTCTACGGTGCCGGGCAAGGAAACCAGCACGGCAGCGCCGGATATCCGGGTGCCCAGGCAGGGCCCGGCAGCCAGTACCCCGGCCAGGCCGGCTACCCGCAGCAAGGCAATTATCCGGGTCAGGCCCCGCAATATGGCTCCGGCCAGGCTGGACAGTACGGCGGCCCGGGTTACCCCGGCGTGCAATACGGTCCTGGCCAGGGCGGGCAATACGGTGCTCCCGGTTACCCGAGCGGTCCGGGTAATCAGTATCCCGGTGGCGGCCCGAACGGTCCGAACGGTCCGCGCGGTGCTTACCCGGCCGGCTACGGCCAGCAGCCCCAGCAGCCCAAGCAAAGCAAAACCGGGCTTTTTGTTGGAATTGGCGTCGGTATAGTTGCGCTGATCGCGCTGGTTGTTGGCCTCATTTTCTTCCTCAACCGGGATAAGGCCAGCGATGATGCGCAGCCCGATCCCAGTTCGGTGCCTTCGATCAGCGCACCCGCCACGCCGGACGGCACCGCCGCACCGGAAACCAACAAGGCTCCCATCTTGGATTCACCCACCATGCCCGCCCCCGCGCCGTCCGGCAACTCTGGCGACTCAGCGGGCAAGGACGGGCTGACCTACACCTATCCTCCGGAGAAAATCGGGGCCCTCTTCGATACCTTCCTTAAGGACCCAACCTTCACCGAGGCCTTCGGTAAACCCGAACGCGATGACGCCGGAGCCTGCATTGGCAATGCCGCGCAGGGCAAGCTATCCGACCAGTTCATTGATGTCCTCGAGCGTGCCAGCAAGGGTGATATCACAGCCGGCAACGAAATTGAGGACCCTAAGTTCATGAACGACCTCCTCAACTTCATCCTCATCATGGACTCCTGCGGAGTGAATATCACGATGCAATAGGATCCTTCGCCGGCATACGTCAGTTCACTGTAATTCACCCGGGCACCGATTCCCTTCGTGGAATGAGTGCCCGGGTGCTTTATCTCCGGGCACACCTCGCTGCGTATTATGCACGTGGCCGCATAGGCGTCGTCGTACATGCTCCGCATCACAGGCCGCACCCTGCCGCAAACTCGACCGGGCAGGTACACTCAGAGCCCCAAGGAGGTTATGTTATGCATAATAATAATTATTATCATTGCGAGCACGGCGACCACGCCGGCGGGCAATGCACCTGCGCCCAGCGCAGTTCCAGCACCTCCTCTGCATCGGCGTCAGAGGAGAGCACCCTATCTGAGGAGGATGGGGAATCATTTAACGAGGCCGGCGACGACGACGGCCACCTTTGCCGTCTGGCTCGCACCCCCGCTGCGGTAGCTCCCGCGGCCGGCCACGAGCATGCCAGCGGGCACGACCACGGGCCCGGGCATGTGCACGGCGCCGGGGCGCAACGCGGGCGCATCGCCTGGGCGCTCGGTATTACGTTCTCCATCCTCATAGCCGAGGTGATCGGAGCATTCTGGCTCGGCTCGCTGGCCCTCCTTGTGGACGCCGGCCATATGCTCACCGATAGCGCCGGTCTGGTCATGGCGCTGGTGGCCGCTCACCTCACCACCAAACCCGCCACCAACCGCCGCACCTGGGGATATGCCCGAGCAGAGATTATTTCCGCGTGTTTACAGGCGACGCTGCTCCTCGGGGTGGGTATTTTCGTCATTATCGAAGCGATCAAACGCCTCACCGACCCACCGGAGATGCCTGCCGCGCCCCTGCTGATTTTTGGCATTATCGGCCTGCTCGGCAATATCGCTTCCATGCTGATTCTGTTCACCGGGCGCGGTGCCAGTCTCAATATGAAGGCCGCCTTCCTGGAGGTCTGCAATGACGCGCTCGGTTCGGTCGCGGTGATCGTGGCTGCGGCGTCGATCTACTTCACCGGCTGGGGCGGCGCGGATGCGATTGCCGCGATCCTCATCGGGATTCTTATTATTCCGCGGGCGCTGCGGATTCTGTCCACCGCGCTCAACGTGCTGATGGAGGCGACGCCGCAAGGCCTCGACCTGGACGACGTGCGCCGGCACATGGAAAATCTGCCGCACGTGATTCGGGTGCACGATATGCATGCGACGACGGTCGCCACCGGGCTACCAGTGCTGAGCGCTCACGTGGTAGTTGAGGATGAGTGCTTCTTTGACGGGCACGCCCCGCGGATCCTTGACCAGCTCCAGCAGTGCGTTGCGGAGCATTTCCCGGTCAAGGTGGAGCATTCCACTTTCCAGCTTGAGCCGGCCGAGCACAGCAAATGTGAGTATGTGCCGCACGGGTAGAGAGTGGCACCGCGCCGCGGGCCGCGGGTGACGCTGGGTCGCGGGTGGCGAGTGCACTGCGACCCGCGAGCACGGCCGAGAGCAACCGCAGACCGCCGATAAGAACCGCAGACACAAGTGTGGGGGCACCTCAATCGAGATGCCCCCACACGTGTTTTTGCTAGTGCGTTAGCGGGATAACGAGCCGGCAGAATAGCCGGCAGAATCGAGCGCCGGCAACTAGCCAGCCGCCCTAAGAATTCTTGCGGCGACTAGCCACGAGGACTCCTCCTGCCAGAACAAGCGCGCTGCCCAGAGCGAAGGGCGCAGCCGCATCACTACCGGTGTGGGCGAGGGCGCGGCTGCCCGCCTTGGATACCGTGCCCGGCTTGCCGGGGGTAGCGGGGGCACCGGTTGTGCCGCTTGCGCCGGGCTGACCCGGTTTACCGGGCGCGCCGGGCTGACCCGGTTTACCGGTTGTGCCGGGCTCACCAGGAGCACCACCGGGCTGGCCCGGTGTACCGGGTTGAGCTGGCTGTTCAGGCTCACCGGGCGCCGGCGTTTCCGGCCCGGGCTGCGGCTCCGGATTAGGCTCCGGCTTCGGCTTGACGGTCAGCTTCGCTGTCCGAGTTACCGTGGCACCGTTCTCATCGGTAACCGTGAAGCTCAGATCATAGGTGCCCGGGGTATTCGGGTCGTAGTTATTATCCGGGCTAGGCACCGCGGTGCCGCTGGAAGACACCACCATATCCGCGGGATCGAAGGGATCGCCGGCCTTAATTTCCATATTCTTGAGCGTGAGCTCCGGGGCCGGAGTGAGCGGGGTCCAGCGCTTCTTGACGATGAGCTTCGCGGTGCGGGTGACCGTGCCTCCCTTGCTGTCCTTCGCCGTGAAAGTAATGGGGTATTCGCCGGCCTTCTGGTTGTCATAATCACCCGTGGGCGTCACCGAGCCGCCATTCGCCGGATCGGTCAGGTCCTTACCGGCAAAATCCGTTGCAGAAACGACCATATCGGAAGGCGTAAATGCCTCACCTTCCCAGATCTCAATGTTCTTCACCTCGAGGGCAGGCTCCTTGGCCCACGCTGCGGTCAGGTTAACCACGTTTTGCCGGCGGTGTCTGAGGATCCGATTCGGGTCGATTTCATCGAAGCGGTAGGGGTTATCCACTGTGTAAACGTGGTGCTTGTAGGGCGGTTCGGCCACTGGGATATTGAGGGTACTCTTCCCAATCCAGCCCAGGAAAGTGTAGCCTTCGCGCACCGGATCCGTGGGCTTGTATACCGTGCCGTGCGGGGTGATGAACATGCTGTAGAACGAGCCATCCGGGGCTTGCCGCAGCGCATCGGTCGGCACTTTATCCGTCCAGGTACCACCGTTGAGGTCATACGTCGCGTAGTTGAACTGCTCGTACGAGATCTGCTGGAAATAAATATTCTTGGTCGGTTTCAGGTCCTTCGCGTGGTAGGTGAGGACGGCGTCTTTCCCACTCCCGGTCACGCTCTGCTCTAGATTATCGGGGTAGAGCAGATCTGAACCCGTGCTGGTAATCTTCCAACCCGGCTGCATTACGATTTTTCCGTTGAGTACCCAGCCCGCCGGAATTCGCTTGAAATTCCATTTATTGGCCGGGTCGCTCGGATAGGTAATACTTTCCGATGGGTTGTTCGGGTTGTGCGCGGTGAATTCGAATTTTTGTATTTCGTCACCGATCACGTAGTTAAAATCAACAGATTGAGGCGTTGCCTCAGCCCGAAGGGGTTGCCCAACGGCGACCATCGCAATAGCAGCGATCACCGCCAGCAACCTCGAAAGGTTTCGCGCGAGCATGTGGTGTTTCCTTACCTTAGATGAGTGATGAGTAAACTCAACTCAAGTAAATCATATTTGGAGAGTTTATTCTCAAGTTATTCAGCATTTACCCAGGTCGTGACCGCGCGTTTGAGCATCTTCACAAAATTTTCACACGGTATACGTTTACGTAGAATAAATAATATTTTGCAGACTTTTGGAGCACTTGCGTTTGTGTTGCAATCGCGCGCGATACGACGGCGCAGCTTCGGCGGCGGCGCCACTTAGGCCAGCGATGCCATTTTGGCCGACGACGCAGTTGCCAACCATCGCGCACCTATCAAGTTAGCCGCATACGAGAGCGAGAATCTCACGAACATCAGCAATCACACGAGCACCCGGGGAGGTGGCATGTGTTGTCAGAGATGTACTTCGCATGTACGACATTCGTAGTACACCTCAGAAAAACAACCTGCCCCGCCAGGCGAGGTAGGTGGAATGGGTCAGTTTCAAGCTTGCAGGTTGCAAAACGTGCATTTTCGACTGTTAGGGGCGCAGAGTGTACGTCACGGACATTAAACCGCGGAAAAACTGTCACCCGCGTACATTCTGTTAGCCGGCGCGGCCTCTCCTCCTCGAAGTGTGCATTCCAGACAATCCACCCCGCGTAGTGCGCGTACGGAACACGAAAAATCCCGCGTCACAGGCGGACCTATGACGCGGGACATCACATGGCGGTGGCGGCGGGATTTGAACCCGCGGTAGCTATTAACTACACATCATTTCGAGTGATGCACCTTCGGCCGCTCGGACACGCCACCGCAGAATAGATTACACGGCACACCCCGAATTTACCTAATCAATGCGGAGCACATCACGTTAAAGCTTCGAGGTACCGCGTCAATGCTGAAACAACGCGGCCTAAGCGCCGGACCAGTTTCGCTGCTCCCGCCCTCGCCCAAGCGCCACACCGCCCTGTACACTCACCCGCGGAAGAACTTCCGTAGCTGCGCGGAGGTCTCTTCTTCCAATATTCCCCCGATCACCTCGATGCGGTGATTGAGGCGCGGATCGCGCACCACGTCGCGCAGCGAGCCAGCCGCCCCCGCTTTCTCATCCCAGGCACCGAAGATAAGCCGCCGAATCCGGGCGCCGACCATGGCCCCGGCACACATTGTGCACGGTTCCAACGTGACGTAGATGTCGGCGTCGTCCAAACGCCACCGCCCGAGCGCCGCACCGGCCGCGCGCAGCGCCATGATTTCCGCGTGCCCGGCCGGATCGTGTCCGCGTTCGCGGGTATTCCAGCCCCGCGCCACCACGGCGCCGTCCACCACCACGAGCGCACCGACCGGCACATCCCCGCCCGCCGCGGCCCGCGCCGCGAGCTCCATTGCTTCGCGCATGAATAGCTTTTCCGCCGCGCGCATATCGTCCCGCTCGTCTCCCCGCATGGCTCCATTGTGTCACGAGCCTGAAGACGCGCCGTCCGTACCGCGATCCCGAAAGCGCGCCGTCTGTGTCACGAGCCTCAAGCCGAGCCGCCCGCGCGCGTCGCCCGCCGGGTACCGCTATCCTTAAAGCATGCACATCCTCGAAATTGACCACCCTCTGGTCGCGCATAAACTCTCTGTCCTCCGTGATGAAACCACTCCGTCGGCAATTTTCCGGCAGCTAACCGAGGAGCTCGTGACTCTCCTCGCGTATGAAGCCACCCGGAATGTGGCGGTGCATGAAGTAACGGTCACCACCCCGGTGGCCACCACAACCGGTGTGAAACTGGCCCGCCCGGCACCCATTGTCGTTCCGATTTTGCGGGCCGGCCTGGGCATGCTGGAAGGAATGACGAAACTCCTTCCCACCGCCGAAGTTGGCTTCCTCGGCCTGCGCCGCGATGAGGAAACTCTCGAGGCCGTGACTTACGCTAACCGCCTCCCGGATGATCTGACCGGGAGGCAGTGTTTTGTTCTTGACCCGATGCTGGCCACCGGCCACACCATCCACGAATCCATCAACTACCTCCTCGAACGCGGGGCGCGCGATGTTACCTGCGTGTGCTTGCTGGCCACCCCGCAGGGACTGGAGGAAGTGAAGTCGCATCTGCCCGCGGATGCGGATGTCAAGATCGTTGTCGCCTCCATCGATGAGGGCCTCAACGAGAAGGCCTACATCGTGCCGGGCCTGGGCGATGCCGGCGATCGCCTGTACGGCGTCGTCGACTAAAACGCCAGAACCACGCGGGTGAGCGCCGTTTACGCGGTGAACAGTGCTCACCCGCTCCGGTTTTAAGAACGACGACGCCGCCTCCCGGCCCGCGCCCCACTTAGAGGAGCTCGCCGGCCAGGGTACCGGCCGCTACCGCGAGAAGCAGCACGCCAAAGAGGATGGTGGCGATGCGATCGGGAATGCGCCGGCCGGCAGCTTCCCCGCCGATGCTTCCCAGCGCCGAGCCTGCGGTGAAGAGGGCCACGACCACCCAGTCCACGCTGAGGCCCGCCGTGAATTGCGGGATACGGCCGAGCCCGGCCACCACCATATTGATGGTCATGACGAGGAGTGACGTGGCACTGGCATACCGGGCAGGTATGCGCAGAAGCAAGATAAGGGCGGGGACCACCACGAAGCCACCACCCACCCCGAAGAAGCCAGAGAGTGCCCCCGCACCGAAGGCACCCACGACAGTGATGAGGTAGATCCGCCCATGCGGGGTGGGCGCGGGCGGATTTTCCGGGGCGTCCGGATTTTCCGGGATCTCCGGATTTTCACGCGCGGTGCCCGAGCGTATTTCACCGCTTGAGCACACTGCCCTCCAGAACATGCTCAGCGCCACCGCCACGAGCAGCGCGCTCAGCGACCACACGAGAATGCGCCCGGATACCGCGCCGGCTAAGAAAGCACCCGCCAGGGTTCCCGGGATGCCTACCAGGGCGAAGACGAGGCCGGTTCCCCAGCGCACGCGCCGGGCCAGCGCCGCGGAGAGCATGCCGACAAGCGAGGTTACCCCCACGATAATGATGGATTCAGCAGAAGCTTGATGTGCGCTATGCCCGAAAACGGTGAGGAGAATGGGGATGGTCAGGATCCCGCCGCCAGCCCCGAGCAGGCCAACAACAAAACCGACAGCAATTCCAACTCCGCAGGCAAGCACAGCGTCACTCTATCGCAGCGCCGTTAGTCGCGATTCGACCACCAGCGCCAGATAATGACAGCAACACCCACCGCTACCGCGGCGATTCCCACCCAGCGGATGATGGACACGGCCGTCGGATCCGCGGCGGGCGCCGCGAGGAGCTCCCCCGCCAGAGGCGCGGTGAGGGCCGGAGATGTGGTGAGGCCGGCAAGCTGCGGCGTCGTTATGAGCAGATCCATAACGCAACTCTAACGTGACCATCGCCCGCGGGCCGCATCTCACGTAGAATCTCGAGGGTACATACGGCGGCGATGCCGCAGGGCACGCACAGCAGCGAAAAGACGAGGACTTATGGCTAAGAAGAACCGCAAGAAGGATTCGACGACCCCGAAGAAGAAGCGCGCGATTATTCCTTTTGTTGAGCGGCCTTTTGAAGGACTGGATGCCGAGGCGAAGCTGGTGGCAATGCGCGATCTGCTGCCGCTGGCGACCATGACCGTGACCCTCACGGAGGAGTACGGCAGCGAAAAGGTTATTTTTGGCACGTTGCTGCCGAATATGGTCGGCGCGCTGCGGCGCACGGACGGCCAGCTCCTGGTCGCGATGCAGACGGTTATGAATTCCGGCGATGCCTCGTTGGATATCGCTACGCGTGTGCTGGCCGGTCTGGAACTCAAGCCGGGCGAAAGCTACCCGGGTGGCACTCAGCCGGAGGCGGGTTCGCCGCGTTTGCAGGATATTGTGGCGTCGTTCTCCGAGCTGGAGCTGCAAGAAGATCCCGCTTTCTGGATGACGGAGGAAGAGGCCGCCACTCCCGAATCGCAGGCGGCGCTGCGTGACGCCCGGGCAGATATGGTTCCCGCGGCGCGTATCGAGTCCGTGAACGGCGCTTACTGGTGCCGGATGTCGCGCGAATTTTTGCGTTGGGTCCGCCCCGAGCCGCGCGATGCGGTGCTGGACGGTTTGGCGCGCTTGCGGGTATCTGGCGAGGAACGTTGGGACGACGACGTTCGCTTCATCGGTGCGTTCCGCGCCTACGGATTGTCGGTCCCGGTGTGGGAATTGGCGCGCGGTACCGAAGCGGAGGAACTGGAAGAGCCGCTGGCGAAGTTCGCGGAGAAGCTGAGTGCGGCGATTGCTTCCACCGAGCCGCTCAGCGCCGAGGAAAAGCGGGCGCGCTCCGGCCTTGTCTCCCGCCAGGTGACGTTGCGCTAAACAGCGGGGCCACCCGCCCGCTTTGCGGGGCCTTACGCTTAGCCAGCTCTCTTTAGTGAACTTCCCCTAGTTTATAGAAACAGTAAGCAAAGCCCCTACTTTTCCCTATACACTTATGGGGTGAGTAAAGTCGGTCAGGTCGCGGTGGTCGTGCCCGCGAAGGACGAGGAGCAGTACGTGGGGCGTACTGTGCGCGCAGCGTATGCGCTTCCGGGTGTGGACCTCGTGGTGGTGGTTGACGATGGGTCGGCTGATGAAACCCAGGCTATTGCCCGCGCTTCCGGGGCTACAGTGGTGCGCCACTCCGTGAATCGCGGGAAGGCCTCCGCGATGGAGACCGGGGCGAAGGTGGTGCGCATGCGCGACGTTGAGGGCCGCCTACCCCGCCATTTACTTTTCCTTGATGCCGATCTGGGTGATTCGGCTATTGAGTGCGCTCCCCTTATTGCGCCGGTTATTGATGGCACGGTTGATTGCGCTATTGCTGCTTTGCCTCCGCAGGAGGGGGCGGGTGGTCACGGTTTTGTGACACGTTTGGGGCGCCGCGCGATTGAGCGGGCTACCGGCTGGTCCCCTCTTCAACCGCTGTCCGGGCAACGCTGCATGACGGCCGCCGCTTTTGATGCGGCTCGTCCGCTCGCGAAGGGCTGGGGCGTTGAGGTGGGCATGACCATCGATATGCTGGTGGCCGGCCTGACTCTCCAGGAAATCCCGTGCAATATCCGCCATCGGGCCACCGGGAATGACGTGGCTGGGACTTTGCACCGGGCCGGGCAGTACCGTGATGTTTTTCGGGCGGTGTGGTCGCGCCGCTTCCACGGTGTTAAGGTGCCCGCGGAGCTGCACGGCGCTAGCGGTGCCGAGCATTTCGCTCCCTACCGCGCGCTGGTGCTGGAGCATTCCTGAGCACGATTCCCTCCGTCCTCCGCAATATAAATCTCGCGAATTTTCTTTCCGGCTGGCCGCTATATGCCAGCCGGTTTTTCTTGTAATTCTTGGGGGTTTTCTGCGGCAGAATAGACTTCGATGTTTTCCCCGGCCCGCATGAGCCCGAGGGCGAAGGTGGGTGCGAGTAGCGCGATTCCCACTCCTAGGATGACTAGGCCGGAGTCGTTAATGAGGGAGGCGTACCCGAGGGCGAGGAAGCTCGCGGCGGCCGCGGCCGCCAGACGCGGATAGGCCGCACTACATGCATGCACCTGCGCGGTGGCCGGCCGGGCACGCAGATCCCAGCGCCCCGAGGTTACGAGCCACACCACCACACACACTCCCGCGAGGAGGGTTGCGCCTAGCGCGCCGGCCACCAGGGGTGGCAGACCGAAGAAAGCTTGGGATAGTTTTCGTGCGACGACGGCGCCAGCCCCGCCGTGTTCCACCCGGCCGACGAAGTTCCCCAAGTGGGAGGTGGATCCCACCGCGCGGTCAAGCATAGCCATACTGGCCGAGACAGCCACCCCGGCTATGGCCGCGAGCGCGGTATGCCACCAGGTCCAGCGCCGGCCCCAGGTGTGCCAGGTAAGGTAGGCAAAGCCGAGGGTGAGGGCGGGCGGGCCGCCGGCATCCGCACCGAAAGCGGGGAGCCCATCCAGGGCAATCGCGCATATGCCCAGGGCGAGTACGGCGAAGCCAGCCATACGGGTTGACCGGTTCGCGTATGTGGCCGTGCTGCGAGTGCCGCGTATGCGCGCGGCGAGGGTGGCGGCCGCGGCGAGCGCTCCAACCGCGAAGATGGCAAAGACCGAGTTATTGAAACCAAAGAAACGCCCCGCAACGGTGGGCAGGGATCCCATGACCGAGGTATTCGCCAGGGAATACCCTCCACCAAAGGTGCTGACGAGGATGTCCACCGCGATAACAGTGGCGCTGAGTGTTCCCAGCCGTGCTAACGGGGCGGCTATCCACTGCGCCCCTGCTGGCGCGTGGCGGCGCGGGCCTGCTAGCGCCCAGGTGGCGAGGAGCGCGGCGAGGACAGCCAGGCTGCTCCACCAGCCAAGTAGCGGGCGGGAGAAAGTCCACCACGGAATAATGCCGATAAGGAGCGCACTCACGGGTAGGGCTGCGAGCCAGGCGAGGAGCTGTGCGAATCCGGTGGGGCGGGCTTGCCGGGCCGCCGCGACCGTTGCGGGTGGGAAGCGAGAGAAACGGACCAGATGGACGGCAATAACAGCAAAGCACACCAGCCCGAGCCCGGCGAGGAGGAGGTAGAACTGCGGACTTAGACGCGCGGTCAGGTCAGCGCGGAGTGCTTGCCCGTGCAGGGTGGCGCTGACCGCGGCCAGCGTGGTACTTCCGCCGTTGTCTACCGTGAGCGGCGCGGGGGCGCCGGTATGCCAAGCAACAACGCTGGGCGCCAGGTCAATGAGCTGAACGAGGCCGGCGGTGCGGGTGGTTGTGGAACGGGCGAGCGTGGTGCTGCCATGCGGTTCTAGCAGCGCAAAGAAACCGAGTTCGGCCCGCTCAGCGCGGTCCGCCACAGCGGTGATCACGATCCGGGCCCGCGGTTGGCGCGCGGTGACGAGCCCGATGATTTCCCCGAGGCGTTCATCCAGGCTAGCTATATTCCCCGCGCCAGCGTTTCCTACCTCAGCGCCCCCAGTATCAGCACTTCCCGCGTCAATGACGGTGAGTTCCCGCCCTTCGAGCACCGAGTCATCAGCTAGAAACTCCGTGAGAGCACGGTAGGAGATGCGTGATTCACCCTGACGGTTGAGGGCGAGGGCGGCGCCAGGGCCAACCGCGAGCACCTGCTCCGGCACCACTCCCTGCGCTAGCGCACCCATGACTACCGGGTAGTGTGCGGCACTGCTTTCTTCACCTAGCTGCTCCGCATCGCGCACCGTACCATCCTGGGAAACCAAGGATTCCAATGCTGCGCACCGGTTTGCCGCGGGGGTGATAGCCGCGCGGGCACCGGCCCCGAGGCTTACCCAGCCATCCGCCGCGCAGGTGGTAGGCGCGGCCGTACGCACGGAAATATTGGCCAGAGCAGCGCCGTAGCCGCCCACGTTTTCCACGCCCGGGCTTTCCGCGCCCAGGCTTTCCACCCCGGAGATGCGATCACCCGCGCCACCCCGGCCAGAACTTGCCAGAGCCGCGCTGAGCCGCGGGGTACTTTCCGCACTGAGATCTGCCCAGCGCAGCCCGGCCACCCCGATGATCACCGTGGGGCGCGCTTGATCCGGTGCGCCCCACGCTGCCGAGCCGCGCTGCACCACCGGGGTGCCCTGCGCGCTCGGCAGGCTCATCGAGCGCGCGGAGGCCGGCACCCCGCCCAGGGCAAACCCAAGCACCATCGCCACAGCAGCAAAGATACTGGCCAGGATTCCAAGCCGCGCCGCGCGCCCGCCGCGGCTATCACCGTGAGAATTCCGCATGGCACCAGCCTACTCGGCGCTTACGACACTTTCGGACGCCCCGAACGCCCCACTTCCGGGGCGGGATACAATAACCAGGCGGCAGCGCGGGCAGGTGCACCGCCGCCCAGCTGCGCCGTCGTACTATTTCTCCACGCACGAAAGGACACCATGCAATCCTCGCCCGCTACCGAACCGGTCCGCTATTCTTTCCTCGGCCCGCGCGGCACGTTTTGCTTTGCCGCTTTGCAGCAGGTAGCCAGCGAGGACACCGCCACCTTCGTACCCGCCGTCGACGTTCCCTCCGCGCTGCGGATGGTGCGCGCCGGGCAGACCGATGCCGCCGTGGTGCCCATCGAAAATTCGGTAGAAGGCGGCGTGAACGCCACTCTCGATTCGCTCACCGCCGGCTCGCCGCTGGAAATTCGCGGGGAAATGCTGGTTCCTATCGCCTTCTCGCTGGCGGTGCGGCCCGGCACGCGCGCCGCGGATATTCGCCGGGTCGCCACCCACCCGCATGCCTGGGCACAGTGCCGTACCTGGATCGCTGAGCATCTGACCGATGCCGTCCACGTGCCGGCTACCTCCACGGCCGCCGCGGCGCGCGAACTGGCGGAAAACCCGGATGCGGATTTTGATGCCGCGATTTGCGCGGTTCCCACCACCGGCGTGTACGGGCTCGCCTCACTTTCCGACGAGATCGCTGACAACCGCAATGCCGTTACCCGCTTTATTAAGGTGAGCAAGCCCGGGGAGATCCCGCCGGCGACGGGCTCGGATAAAACGACGCTGATGGTGCGGCTGGCCTCGGAAAAGCCCGGTGCACTGCTGGAAATGCTGCAACAATTCGCCGCGGTGGGCGTTAATTTATCGCGTATCGAATCGCGCCCGGCCGGCGACCAGCTGGGCCGCTACGCTTTCTCCCTGGATGCCGAGGGCCATATTCACGACGAGCGGGTGCAGGCCGCGCTGATCGGGCTGCACCGCATTTGCCCCGAGGTAACCTTCCTGGGCAGCTACGCGCGGGCGGACCGGCAGACCACTCGCCTGCACGCCGGTACCTCCGACGAAGATTTCGGCGCCGCGCGCACCTGGGTTGCCTCGCTGCTCAGCCGGGTAACCCGCTAGCGCCCGCAACAAGATTCACCGGTATTTTCGAGCTCCATCGAGGCACCCATGAACCAGCTGCGAACACTGCTTACCAAGGAGCAGTATGCGGCGTTTATGGCCGCCTGGGAGGAATTGCGCGGTGGGCCGCTGCCCGGAACTTCCCACGGCCCGGACAATGTGCGGGTGCGGGATCTTTCCTGGCCGGAGCGTGAGAGCACCGTTCTCCACCTCAGCGGCTCCGGGGTGTCCTGGATTCTCAAAACCGCCGGGAACACCGCTTACAGCGTGGGGCGCGAAGCGCGGGCGCGGGAGTGGACCGGCTCTTTGCAGGCGTGCGGCACCGTGGCGCGCCTGCTCTGGTACGACGCCGCAGCCCCGCTCGCCCTCCTCGACTACCTGCCCGGATGCGATGTTCTGGGTAGCGCATGGGAGTTTTCCCCGCGGGTATATCACCGGGCGGGCGCTGCCCTCGCGCTTCTCCACGGGGCGGGGGCTCGCCTCGATCACGGCTTCGCCAAGGGCGCCCTCACCCGCACCCGCGCGCGGATCGCTGAGATTCACGCGCGTGCCCCGGGCGGCACCCTGCCCGATGACCTGGGTGAGAAACTTGCTGAAGCAGAAGACTTTTTAGCGAGTTACCGGCCGCGCGGCGTCGTCGTGCATCCCACGCACGGGGATTGGCAGGCACGCAACTGGTTGTGGGGTGAGCCCGCCGGCCACCTGCGAGTTATTGATTTTGGGCGCTTCGGGTGGCGGCCGGCCGCCGCGGATCTCCTGGAGCTCCACGATGTGTGGCAGCACTACCCGGAACTAGAAGAAGCTATGAAGCGCGGCTACCGGGAGGCCGGTGGAAAGTGGCCCGGTGGGGAACGGCCCGGTGGCGACATCGCAAGTGTCCGCTGTGAAGCCGGCAGCGAGGGCGATATCGCGCGGCTCTTAAGAGTCGCGCGCGGCGTCGGCCATCTGTGGCACCGCGCCACACACGAAACGCAGCACGGCAGCCCCGCGGAACGCGAAAAACACGCCTGATCCCACACCGCAATGAGGCCGAAACGGCCCGCCGGATCGCGGGCGCGCCCGCCGCGCGCTAAGCTGGTTCCATGCTTGATATGCGTTCTGTTCGCGAGAATCCGGAAGCCATCCGTGAGTCCCAGCGCCGCCGCGGGAATGATCCCGCCACCGTCGATGCCCTGCTCGCCGCCGACGATGCACGCCGGACCACCCTGCAAGAGTTCGAAGCCGCCCGGGCCGAACAAAAAGAGGTGTCGCGATCCGTGGGGAAGGCATCCCCGGAGGAACGCCCCGCGGTGCTCGCCCACGCCAAGGAGCTGGCAGAAAAGGTCAAGGCGCTGGATGCGGCCGCGGCGGAAGCAGAAGAAACCTATCTGACCGCGAATCGCGCGATTGAGAACCCGGTGCTCGCCGGAGTGCCCGCGGGTGGGGAAGATGATTACGAGGTGCTGGAAGTTATCGGCACCCCGCGCGATTTTGAGGCGGAGGGCTTCACCCCCAAGGACCACCTCGATATCGCGGAGGGCCTGGGGGCCCTGGATATGGATCGCGGCGCGAAGGTCTCCGGATCGCGTTTCTACTACCTCAAGGGAGTGGGCGCGCACCTCGAAATGGCGATGTTCCGCATGGCCATCGATCAGGCCGCCGAGCACGGCTTCACCCTCATGACCACGCCCACGATTGTGAACCCGGATATCATGTCCGGCACCGGGTTCCTCGGGGAACATTCCGATGAGATTTACTACCTGGGCGCGGATGACCAGTACCTGGTGGGCACCTCCGAAGTGCCGCTGGCCGGCTACCACAAGGATGAGATTTTGGAGCTGGGCGGTAAGCCGCGGCGCTACTGCGGGTATTCGGCCTGCTACCGGCGCGAGGCCGGCTCCTACGGGAAGGACACCCGCGGGATTATTCGCGTGCACCAATTCAATAAGGTGGAGATGTTCTCCTACTGCCCGGTGGAGCAATCCGAGGAAGAACACCGCGCGCTGCTGGCGATGGAACGCGAAATGATCGGGAAGATGGAGCTGCCCTACCGCATTATTAATGTGGCGGCCGGTGATCTGGGTTCTTCCGCGGCGCAGAAATTCGATTGCGAGGCGTGGCTGCCCACTCAGCATCGCTATATGGAAGTCACCTCGACCTCCAATTGCACCACCTATCAGGCGCGGCGCCTCAATGTGCGCGAACGCGTGGATGGGAAAACCCGCGCGGTGGCCACCCTGAACGGAACGTTGGCCACCACCCGTTGGCTGGTGGCGCTCTTCGAGAACCACCAGCAAAAGGACGGCTCACTCTACGTGCCCGAAGCCCTGCGGCCCTACCTGGGCGCCGGCCTGGCCGGGCGCGAGTACATCGAGCCGATTAACTAGCGAACAAACTCGGTTGAGCTGGCAAACTAACCGATGAGCTAACCTGTCTGAGCGGTAGAAACTAAGGCGGCGATGTGAAAATCCAGGGGGAGTCGACGGCGGCGCGGTTGCGGGCCGCTTTCGACGCCGCCGGGACCCCGCCTGCCGGGCCTGAACTCATGGTCTGCCTGGATCTGGACGGCACCACCCTGCGCCCGGACGGGATCATCGCAGAACGGGTGGATGCCGCTTTCCAGGAACATATGCGCCGCGGCACCCGGCTGGTGGTAGCCACGGGGCGCGGGCGCGAATCTGCCATTCCCGTGCTCGATATGCTGCGGGTGAGCGAAACCATTATGGTGTGCTCGAACGGCAATGAGACGGTGCTCCTCGGCAACGCGCGGCTGCCCGGGGTGGAGGTGCGAACAGTCCGCTCCATGACGGATCGCGGAGACGTGGTGCCGGTGCGCCTGGCGCACCTCTCCACCATGGAGGAGGCGGATTTAGCGCGAGCCCTGGATGCGATGCGCCGGGAGTTCCCGGGTGCCTATTTCGCGGTGGAGCCGGTGGAAGGCCCGCGGCGCGTCGCGCACGGTTACGCCACCGAACGCCTGGAACCCAACGCTATCTGGGTGAAATTCAAGGATCTCGTGGTTCCCGATGCGCTGCGCCTCATTATGGTGGTTCCACGTATGGAAGCCGCCGAGCTCATGGCACGTCTTTCCCAGCTTGAGATGCCCGGGGTGGATTGGGCGGCATCGTCGTCCTCCGGTTCGGGCTGGGTGGATGCCGGGCGGACCGGAATTTCCAAGGCGAGCGCGCTCGAGGTGCTCCGCGGCGATTTTGGGATCGCGCGGGGCGGCACCGTTGCCGTTGGCGATGGCGGCAACGACATCCAGATGCTGGAATGGGCCGGGGTGGGCGTGGCGATGGGGCAGGCGCTCGATTACGTGAAGGCGCACGCGCGGGCCGTGACCGATCCGGTATGGGACGACGGCGTTGCCACCCTCCTCGAGGTGCTGCTGGCGCGTTAATGCTGGCGCCGTCGTCGTGAAATATCACAAGCGCCCCGCACGGCCGCAAGCTGCGATAATAATATTTTCTACACAATCCGGTTCATTTTCTGATGAATTCCCGCGCGTTTCGTGGTACGGTGGCGGTGAGTAACCCGAGTTTCTCTGGGCTCTCCCGAGCCGCAACACGAAAGGATATCGGATGAAAAAGAGACTCGTCGGCACGGTGAGTGCACTGTGCACGGCATTGATGATGGGGCTGGCGGCGATGGTGCCGGCAGCCACGGCCGCTCCCGCTGTCACGTGGGATACCGCGGATTTCACTATCGAAACCGAGGGCGCTACCACAACGCTGCGAGGTTTGAGCGATACCGGCCTGCAGAAAATTACGAACCTCAAGCACGTGGTTATTCCGGGGGGCGTGACCGCGCTGACCGGGCCGAATGGCCGGACGGGGAATATGCACAGCAAGGGAATCACCGGTATTACGCTGCCGGCCACGCTTACGGAGGTGAGTTACGGTTTCCTGGATCGCAATGCGATTTCCGCGGTGGAGTTCCCTGCGGGGATGCAGAAGATTGGGCCGGCGGCTTTCCAGGCCAATGCGCTCACGGAGGTCACGCTGCCTGCCTCAATCACCGAGGTCGCCTGGAGTGCTTTCCAAAATAATCATATTTCCACGGTGCGGCTGGCCGGCACGTATAACAGCGCCGTTTTCCCGGTGGTGCCCGGCAGCAGCGCCGGCAATAGCAGCCCGGCTTTCGCGCAGCAGGAGCTCGCCGACACCACGGTACCCACGCAGGGAACGCTTACACTCGCGCAGATTTCTGATGTAAACGGTGATCTCAGTGGTCGCGGGCTCACGTGGGATGCGTATTTTTGGGACGACGGCGCAGCCGAGCCCGCCCTCGCCAGCTCCATCGTGACATTTGCTGATGGCACGGTGACCGGGGTTGCCCCGGGTTCCACGCGCGTCATCATGATGGCGAATGATACGGCCACCGGTAAGCCGCTGTATTCCGCGGTGGTTCGAGTGAATGTTACCGAGCCGGCACCTGAGCCTGAACCCGAGCCAGGTCCCGATACCGAGCCTCAGCCAACGCCAAACCCTGTTCCGGACCCTAACCCGCAGCCGCAACCACAACCTGATCCGCAACCGCAACCCGCCGATCCACCTTCTCCGTCGCAACCGCCGAGCCCGAAGCCCGAACCGGCTCCTAAGCCTGCGCCGGAGCCCGGGGCCAACAAGCCGGCTCCCGCCCCAAGCAAGGCACCGACGCGGCAACTCACCCACACTGGCCTGGCCGCTACGGGCGCTCTGGCCACTATGGCCGTGGTGCTGCCCGCCGGATACACCCTGCGCCGGCGGGCGAAGTAACCCAAAGTTCTAGGTAACTCAAGGCTAAACGCCACTCCCCTGGGGGCCGCACCGATACCGGCGCAGCCCCCAAGTTTTCTATTCTCCGCGCAGATCCCGGCCGGTGATCTGACCGGTTGTCTACACTGAAGGTAAATGCACGGCAAAAGAGGTCATGCAAAGAATCAGACACTTCTGTAATACCTCATCAAAGATCGGCTTATCATCACACGTAAGGTAAGGAGAAAATACCGTGGACAGAGAAGGGCTACACAACGACGATAACTTTCCCTGGTCCCCCGTCGATATCCTCATTGATTGGATCGATGAACACGCAGACCCGGAACTCGTCGCGAAAGATGACGGTTACTGGCTTGAAGGAAAAGGTGGGGGCGGAACCCCGTGGTGCCTCATCTATGCTTTGGATGGTGCGAGCCGTTACGGAGTAAAAATCCCAGACGATAAGCTCATCCCACCGATTGAGGACATCCGTGGCGAGCTAACTGTCCACTCCCGGCGCGTCTTGAATATATTCCTTGAGAAGATCGGGTCGTCCCTACAAGTATAACCTTATTGGGCAAAAGCGGGCGCAGATCGGAGGCCGGGGCGAACCGATTCCCCGCCGTTGTGAAATTTCCGAAAGGCTCGCTCGTAAGAGTCTCGGAAAGAGTAAGAAGTGACAACACTAGATACCACGGTTACCCGTGATGGAAATTGGTGGGTTGCCGAATTTACCCTTAACGGAAAGGAATACGGCACGCAGGCGCGCCGCCTTGATCAGATTGATGAGATGGTAAAAGATACCGCGGCGCTTATTACGGGAGATCCTCTCGATAGTTTCGCTGTTAACGTCTCCGTTGACACGCCTGAATTCGCGGTGAATGATATCAAAAGATAAGGAGGCTCCGCTCCGTTTGGTTCAGACGGAACACGAGACTCGGGACGCTTCTCTGCTGGCAATTGCCCGGTTAGGCGATGCGGGATTTTCGCCTCGCGACATTGGTGCAGTTATGCGTTATACGAGTAGCGACTGATTCTTCGATATAGCTTGTTCGACATAATTCCAGAAGGGCAGGTAAGCGTCATCAACGGAACGCAGCATTTGAATAATATCTTCAGGTAAACGTAAATGCAGATCATTCGTGCATAATGCGAGGATAGATTCAATTGCGATCTCATCTTGCCCGGAAGCGTGGTCTCCGTCCAGGCACTCCCAAATATAATCGGGGAAATCAGAATGACTTTTGACATACCGCTTCAGTTCTTCAAACGCGGTATTAATCTCCATCTCAATCACCTTCTCTTTGGCTTTTTCGATTTCTTTGAAGCATTCGGCCCCTTCGGGTTCGGGCTATAGGACAAAACGAACGGCCCCGGGAAATGCTGCGACAACCGCTACAGCGATTGAATCGTATCTCCCGGGACCGTCCGCCCGTTCAATGAAGATGGAGGTACCCAAAACGGGTAGATCATCATCAAGGCTCAGGATATATTCTCCTGCATAACAATGCAACCGTCAGAACTGTAGCTTGATAAGCTCCGCGCGGGAATCACCGACATCACATCGTGACCTACTGGGTATAAAAGTTCCCCACATGAGTGCGGCCCGCAAGAAATAAAATAAGTGCGATTAGCTCGGAGTAATCTCTACGATGATCGGCTCTTCTTCCTCGGGGATAAGGGGGACACGAAGCGGAGAACCGATCAGTTCGAGTTTTCGGTTAAGCTCCCTTGACGACCCATAAGTTAGGTCGTCGAGGATGTCGTCGACAGCTGCTGAAAGTAGGGGCTCTGGCAGAGAGCACTTAGAGAAATGGGCCGCATTAATTGCATAGATTAGATCCCAGACATCACCGTACATGCCAAGGTAGTGCCCGTAGCCCTCGCCCTCGCCTTCGCCAAAGAGGGATTGTTGATCGCCATGCGCCTGGACGTACTTGGCGAGCTCTATTACAGGATAGGTATTCGATTTATTGTTTACGCTTCCACCCACGCTTTACCCTTACTTCCTTTACACCACGGTCGGGGAAACTCCAATAAAAGCGATGCCTAAGCCTCGGTGGACTGGATTCCGAGGCCCTTAGTCACCTCTACGGATGAAAGGCCCCAGTTTCCCGGTTTCGGTGAGCTTGTCAAGTTTTTTGTGTAAATGGTTTTGTTTAGTTGGTTGGGAACCGGTCTGGGTAGTGCAGGGATAACTCG